>JACPNY010000053.1 GCA_016185255.1 Pseudomonadota bacterium | reverse complement strand
ATATTGCTTTGTCATAAAAAAATTTATAGGGAGACATGCTCATGAAAATTTCCGTTTTATTGTCGATCATTGCCGTAACTTTTGCCTTTGTAGTTCGAGCTGAAGCAGCCCTTCAATGTCAGCCTTCTTCAAATCTTAGCGCATGTGTTGCAACCGCAACTGATCAACCCTCTATTGATTGCTACAATGGAATCCAAAATTGTTACACTTATTCTTCTGACAATGAGCAAGCGTGTCAAAATTGCCTGGCACAGGTTGAAAGCGATTATCTTGTAATTACAAACCCTGGTGCTCAGACCCCTTCTTCGCAAGAAATTTTGAACCCTGCAGAGTCTGATTATTATGATATAGATGGTGCAAAAGGCTGGGGGAATACAAGCCAACCATAGACCTCTCGTGGTTTTTTTAGAGCATAAAAAGCCTCAAGAATTTCTTGAGGCTTTTTAGTCAAAAGTATTCTTACCCATTCTCTTCTTCACCCCTAGAGCTGATGACCTCACGAAAACCTCTTCTTAATGTTATCTTTTTTGATGAGAGATGGAAACAACTCCCTCCCTCTTGGCAAGATGATATCCAGGACGCCTTTGAGAAAACAGCCTCTATCTTACATAAAGATTTTTCAGGGCAAGAGGTGAGCATTGTCTTAACAGATGACCAGAAAATGCGAACGCTTAATAAAGAATTCCGTCATCAGGATAAACCCACTAACGTTCTTTCCTTTCCTTCTGAAGAAAAAGAAGAGCTGGGAGATATCATCTTGGCTTACGAAACAGTACACAAAGAAGCGAGTGAAACGGAGATTTTGCCACTTCACCACACCCTTCATTTGATTGTTCATGGTTTTTTGCATCTTTTAGGGTATGATCATGATAAAGAGGAGGCTGCCCAGGAAATGGAAACTTTAGAAATTCAAATTTTAGAAAGCCTTAATATTTCAAACCCCTATGAGGATCGATGAAGGAGTGGTTCACATTTTTTTACTCTTTTTTTAAGAAAAAAGAGGGTGAAGGATCCTTAAGAGAAACTCTTGAAGAGCTTATCGAAGAGGAAGAAGTGGAAGACACCTCTCTTGCTCCTGATGAGAGAGAGATGCTTACAAATATCCTACACTTGCGGGATCTTACAGCAAAAGATCTTATGATTACGCGTGCAGAAATTATTGCTGTTCCTTATGAGAGCTCCTTGGAAGAGGTGAAGACCATTTTTAAGACGAATAAGGTCATGCGGCTTCCTGTCTATCGCCAAACCCTGGATGAAATTTTGGGCTATGTCCATTTACGAGATCTTCTGGAAGCCACTTCAAAAACCTTTAAGCTTCAAGACCACATGCACAAAATTGATTTTATTTCACCAAGCATGCGTGTCTTAGATCTATTGCTTAAGATGCGCTCTTCAGGAGAAAAAGTAGCCATTGTGGTGGATGAATATGGCGGTGTGGATGGCCTTGTCACCATGGGAGATTTGGTTGAGGAAATCGTGGGAGATATTCAAGATGTTGCTCAAATGAGCACCTCTCTTTACTTTTTTAAAAGACCTGATGGTGTCGTCGTTGTGGATGGGCGCATGGATATTGAGGATTTAGAAGAACACATTGGTCCTTTGCGGACTGAGGAAGAAAAAGAAGAAGATATTGATACAGTTGGTGGGCTTGTTTTCCATCTCACCGATCGTGTCCCGCAACGGGGAGAACTCATCTCTCACCCTTCTGGTGTTGAATTTGAAATTATTGAAGCGGATTCAAGGCGTATTAAACGTGTGGGCGTTCGGGGACTTCCGAGCCATGAATAGAAATATAATCTCCATTAACAAACTCTTAACTGTCTTTTCTTAAAATAGGTAAGGATTAAAATAAATGAGAGAGCTCACCATGGGGAAAATCGCTGAAGAGTGTTTAGATCAGCTTTTTCATAACGCCAGAACCCACAATAAATGGCAAGATCGCGTGGTATCGAACGAGATATTAGAAGACCTTTATAATCTTATGCGTTTAGGTCCTACGAGTGCCAATTGCTCCCCTTTAAGAATTCTTTTCCTAAGGTCAAAGGCATCGAAAGAGCGGCTCAGACCTCACCTTGCTCCAGGAAACTTAGAAAAAACAATGCTCGCTCCTGTTGTGGCGCTTTTGGCCTATGACCTTGAATTTTATGAACACTTACCGCACCTTTTTCCCTTTGCGCAAGCCAAGGAATGGTTTGAAGGAAAGCCTGCTTTTATTCAAGAGACAGCCTTTCGCAACAGTAGCCTTCAGGGAGGATATTTTATCCTTGCAGCCCGAGCATGTGGTCTTGATTGTGGTCCTATGTCTGGCTTTTCCAATGAAGGGGTAGATAAGGAATTTTTCCCAGACGGACGATTTAAGTCCAACTTTCTTTGTAATTTGGCCTACGGCGATCCCACAGGCCTGCCTGGACCACGGGCGCCACGGCTTTCTTTTGACGAAGCCTGCAAGATCATCTAAGTTCTTTAGATGCAAAAAGAGATAGCGTCCCTTATTGAGGGATATCAAAAATTTAGAGACCAGTATTTTAGTGAAGGAAATTCTGCCTTCACGGAACTCGTCCGGTGGGGCCAGCAACCAAAGATCCTTATGATTGCCTGCTCCGACTCGCGGGTAGATCCTGCCCTTGTGATGAATTGTGCCCCAGGAGATTTGTTTGTTATTCGCAATGTCGCCAATCTTGTTCCCCCTTATGAAGATGATCAATCCTATCACGGCACCAGTGCGGCCTTAGAATTCGGGGTATGTGTCCTTGGCATCCGCCACGTTATTCTTTTTGGCCACACCCAATGTGGGGGCATTCAAACGCTTTTAGAACAGTCTTCTGAAGGGTATGGACAAAAAGGCTTTCTTACAAAATGGATGGAGCTTGCAAAACCAGCCCATGATGCGGTTCACAGCCATCATGGGGAAAGCTCTTTGGAAGAGAGAGTCATTTTGTGTGGTCAGTATTCCTTGATTAACTCTTTAAAAAATTTACAAACCTTTCCATGGATTGCGGCAAGAATTAAGGAAGGCTCTCTCGCCCTCCATGCCTGGAATTTTGATATGGAGAGAGGACTTCTCGAAGAGTATGATGAAGGTCAACATTGCTTTAGGGTGATCAGATCTTCCCTGCCCTTAAAAGTTGAGAAGGGTGATATCGTAAGGAAACTCCATGAGGAGCGGTCTTGATGTCCTCGTCCGCTTCCGCTCTAAAACAACATGTTATTATTGTCCGTGATATCCATGAGGTTCAAGATGCCCTCTCAATTCTTCAAGAGGGAGCCGTTATTTTTATGGATGTGGATGACACTCTTATCACACCGAAGTCAAAGATGTTCCATTGGGCAAGTCCTCACCGTTTCCTTATTGATGATCTGAAAAAGGATCGAGAGAAAATCCCAAATTTTGAAGCCATTCTCAGCCATTGGCGCTTACAAAGGGAAACGATGCTTGTATCTGAGGAGTGGCCAAAGCTTATGCACCTCTTAAAACAAAAGTATTCTGTTTACGCCTTAACAAAAATGGAAACAGGGCCCATTGGAGCTATCTCTTCCATGGAACAATGGCGCTATGATGAGCTCACCCACAAAGGAATTTCTTTTACACCCTCCTTTGAAGGAACTTTTAAAAGCGTGCTTAGGGATAATCTCCTCACCCCTTATCCTATTACCTTTTTTCACGGTATTTTTATTACAGGATCATACACGAAAGGGGATGTCCTGGACATTTTCTTAGAGACTCAGATCCCTGCTCAGATTGTTCTGATCGATGATAGAGAAGAGCACTTGGATGATGTGAAAGAAGCGTGTGCGCGCCATGGGATTCCTTTTTTGGGGATTTTCTTTAAAGGAATGGAGTTAATCCCAGGGCTACCTGATCCAAAAGTTGCGGACTTTCAAAAAGAGCATCTTTTGGCGCATGCAGTATGGTTGGAAGATGACACAGCGGAAAAGATGTGTTGGGAGCGATATAAATCTCTCTAGCGCGTTCATTACACTGAGCGTTTCCCGTTTTTAGATCGATCCTCAACTCTGATAAAGCCAGGAAGTGAGGTGAATTTTTTTCCAAAGAGCTTAGGTCGGTGTCATTCCCCCCGCATCAGGATTTTTTACCTATAGAGAGGGCGAAGTTATAGTGAGCCATGGGGGCGAAGCCGGTATGGACGACCTCGTCATTCATGGAGAAGAGGAGGACGGTGTGGAAGAAGGGAGAGAGGGTGGCTTTAAGGTCCTT
>JACPNY010000052.1 GCA_016185255.1 Pseudomonadota bacterium | reverse complement strand
GGTTTTTACCTGGAACTTCGACCTGGTACTGCGCCATGATTTGAAGAATCTCATCAACAAGTTGTTCAGTCTCTGATGCCACCTGGTATCGGTATTCTAATTCCTCAGTTTACAGAAGGCCCCGTCCTATGCCCAACGTACGGTCAATTTCATTCAGGCAATAATATCAAATAGTTATATTTCGATCAAAATGTAATGACCTTGTCTGCCCAAATTGTCCAATCGGCTAGTTCATCGAGGGAACTTCTTTTGGTACCTTCTGCTAGTTCCTCATCGGTGATTCCACGGGCGTCCATACAGGATGCGCAAACTCCAATTTCACCTTTGTGGCGAGCGACGGTTTTAAGCATGAGTTCTGTATTGTAATAACCGGAGGGAACTTTCTGGCCTTTTTTTGCACATGCGGCTGCATCGCCAATTAGGAAGACCTTGGTTTCCTGCTCTTTGCCTTTCGAAAGTGAGCCCGCAAGTCTTAACCCATTGTAACTGCGTTCAGTGCCATAAGGAGCGTCATTTAAAATAAATAGAGTCTTCATAACTATTCCTCCTCATGTATTCCTTGGGGACTGGTTCCTGGTTTGTACTGTGGGAACTTCTCGTTAACCCATTCGTGATATCCACCTTCAATCCACCTCGCATTTGTCCATCCTGCGTTACGCAGTAATTTCGCAGCATTTTCAGATCGACCCCCACCCTTATTGCAGACAGTCACAATTGTGAGTGTTTTCGAAAATTCTATGGCTGATGTAGGAAGACCCTCGATCGGCAAATGTCTGGCGCCTTCGATGTAGCCTTCGGCGAATTCCTGTGCCGACCTTACATCGAGAACAATGACAGATCGGCTCGACATGAGTTTACGTAGTTCAGTGATAGAGATTGATACTTCTGAATTTTTTCGGAGAGGCTCAGTCTCTAGGTTGAGTGTCTCCTTCATTCTCAGGGCCACTAATAGGCCAGACAGAAGGGTGATCACTCCAACTAGCCAGATTGCTGTATGAATTCCAAAGAGATCAGCCGTTAGTCCCGCAACAAGAGCTCCGATCGCATAGCCTGAGTCGCGCCAGAGTCGATAGACTCCTACGGATGAGGCTCGCCACGATGGATGTGCTACATCTCCGATTGCAGCAAGAAGAGTGGGATACACCATGGCGGTTCCCAACCCAAGTAATACTCCCCCTACTGCAAATCCTTGAAAAGAGAGAGATAGGGCGGTCACCGCAATGCCAAGTGCCTGAACCCACATTCCTGAGGCAATAAGCCACTTACGTCCAACCTGATCCGATAGATGCCCTGTCCAAAGTTGAAAAATCCCCCAAGTTGCCGGATAGATCGCCGCGAGCCAGCCGATACGTTCTAAGCTCAAACCTGCCGCAGCAAATACGATTGGAAAAAGACCCCAGGCCATTCCATCATTGAGATTGTTTACAAAACCGGCTTGGGTCACTGAGGAAAGATTTTTATCTTGGAATGATGTCTGAATAAAAATGTCTCGCTGACTCATTTTCGCGGGGGACGCCTCTGCATGAACCGCCGTTTCATACTCGACATGGTGGCGGGTTTCATGAACAAAAAATAGACTCAGGAGCAAGCCAATCGAGGCGTACCCGATCCCAAGATAAAATGGCTCCGGACGCAATCCATAGTGGCTTGCGATATACCCCGTCCCCAGGGCAGAAAGCGCCACCGCGAAATAGCCTGCAAATTCATTGAACCCCATCGCAAATCCGCGACGAAGTGGTCCTACAAGATCGATCTTCATGATAACCGTAGTAGACCAGGTGAGTCCCTGACTGATGCCAAGAAGAACATTAGCGGCGAGAATCCAATTCCATGTGGGAGCCAAAATGAGAAGAAATGGAACCGGGAGTGCGACGATCCATCCCCCTATCAGAACATTCTTTCTTCCGTGTTGATCTGATAAGCGACCCGCAAAGTAGTTCGTAAATGCCTTTACGAAACCAAAGACAACGATGAAGGACAAAATTGCGGCTTTCCCCGCAAGATGAAACTCATTTTCGGCAAGGCTAGGAAGAATACTTCTTTCAAGGCCAATCATGGCTCCCACGAAGGCGTTCACGACTACCAACAGAGAGAACTGTCCCAGGTTCTGCTTGAGCCCCAGTTTTACCGGTAGGGGTGATTTCATGAAAGTACTCCTTCTGATTGCTCAACAGGAAGCCCTGCAGCCAACCAGTCCGATACGCCATCGCTCATTCGCGAAGCACGAAATCCATTCTTTTTCAGAAGTTCTACGGCCTCATGGGATAAGACGCAGTAGGGTCCACGGCAGTAGGCAACAACCTCTTTAGTGGGATCAAGCGTAGATAACTTCTTCTTGAGTTCTGACAACGGAATCGAGCGTGCGTAGGGGAGATGGCCTGCAGAATATTCCTCAATTGGGCGCACGTCGATCACAATAACGTCGCCTTTCCTGGCTTGCTTGAGGAGACTTTTCCGATCATAGGGCTGCAGGGAGCTTGAGTCTAAATTGAGCAGTTTTACCAGCTGTTGAATCTCAAGAAATCTCCGTTGAGCTAAGTCTCTAAACTTTGCCCAAAATGCAGCTACCGTTTTGTCTACGATTCGATAGTAGATGAACCTTCCGTCACGATGTGTTTCGACAATTCGAGCGGCCTTCATTACTTTAAGGTGGGCACTCGTAATCTTAACGTTGAGTCCGGCTTGATTTGCCAGGGCCTCGACTGATTTTTCGCCCTGACAAAGAAGATCTAGAAGTTCCAGGCGACTGGGGCTCGACAGCGCCTTTCCTACTAGTGCCGTGTACTTATATATTTCTGCTT
The DNA here is from genome assembly GCA_016185255.1 of Pseudomonadota bacterium. Lineage (GTDB taxonomy): Bacteria > Pseudomonadota > Alphaproteobacteria > UBA9655 > UBA9655 > UBA9655. Next base: position 21,901 of record JACPNY010000052.1, on the reverse strand, counting down.
TGGAATTTATACTCGTCATGAGTCTAATATACCATAATTCTAACGAATATTAGAATGTAAAATTAATCTAATGATTACAGCAAAGTAGACTCGATGTATTCAGCTTACTTCACTTTAGGTCGTGGCTTAGGTGACTTTAGAATTCCTTTAATTTCTTCAACGGATGATGGATCTTCAGATTCCTTTTTTGCTACAATCAGATTTGGAATTGTCGGATGTAGCTGAGCGTGGTTTTTTCCAAAAACTAATTCCACCTCGACAAGAAACTCCCTTGCAAATGAATTTGCCTGATATCCAGGAAATCCATACGCATTCACGATATGTCGATTCGAGCCTTTTAGTTTTCCTTCTCCGGGCCAAACTTTAAAGTAGGCTATGCCTTTGTTCTTCAGCGCTTCTTTTAAGGTGGCAATGTGTTTTAATCTCACCTCTGGTTCCGGGATTACGTTGAGTACGGCCATAGAGGTCGCTGAATCTACTTTTACTTTTTTGATGGAACGTTCAACTTCTAGATTGTGGGTGACAGTACGATTGTAGGGGTCCCAGACCAGTAGTTCTATTTTTCTCTTCTCCAAGTATTTACGACAAACATCAAATTTACCACCTCCAACATCTAGGACTCTCGAAACGCCCTGATCAAACTCGATATCGGCAAAGGCGTTGACGCCAGCCGTATTGTCGCCTTTGGCAATATCTTCAATTTGAGGTTCCAGATTCCGGTCGTTGTTGGTTTCTGCGGAGGTAATAGACTGCCCTTCTTTGTTCCAGGCGCCATGGAGCAAAATATTGTGAATTTTCTCTGGCCCGATGTCAAAAACAGTCCTTGAGTCTTTGTAGAAAAACGGGTGCAAACTTTCCCCCGCCATACTGTGAATACTGAACAATAAACTGACTGCGGTTAACCAAGGAAAGACATTCAAAGCACCTTGTTTCAGCGAAGGGATACGATTAGGTTTCATAATTGTGCAAGTATACCTATCAAATATAAAAAACGTAATCATCTTATTCGGGGTGCCATATCCGACGTTTCAACGTAGAGGACCTAGTTGTTTAAAAAAGCTGAGTCGGGAGAGGTATGGGTGAGTTCACAAAATCAGCATGTAATCTTTAAGATGTTTATTTATTCCTCTTATCAAGATAGTCACCTCAACAACCTCAGAGCATTTACAATCACTAGGAGCGTTGCTCCAGTATCAGCGGCGATGGCCATCCACAGACTCGAAAGCCCAGCAACAGACAAAAACAAAAAAAGAAGTTTCGTAGCGAGTGCGAAGCCGGTATTGAACCAAATCATTCGCAGTGTCCTTTTCCCCATTAAAACCGCATCGGCAATTCCAGTGAGACGATCCTGCATGAGAGTAATGTCCGAGGTTTCGATCGCGGTATCGGTTCCAGATGCGCCCATCGCTATTCCTAAATCCGCTGTTGCCATTGCGGGAGCATCATTGACTCCATCTCCAATCATAGCTACTGGCGAGTATCGAGTCTTGAACTCCTTAATTTTGAGTACCTTATCGTTGGGTAGAAGATCTCCGTATGCTTCGTCGATTCCCACTTGCCTGGATATGGCGTTTACTGTCCGTTGATTGTCACCACTGAGCATAATTACGCTTTCAATACCAGCCAGGTGCAAACGCTGGATTGCTTCTTTGGCATCAGAACGCACTGAGTCCCCAAGCCCAAACACTCCTATCACTTCTCCAGGGCACCCATGATGAGGCCGGTGGCCTACTACAACTACACTTTGTGCTTGGTCCTCGATAGACTCAAGCTTTCTCTCAAGCTCTTTGGAACAGATTGCGTAATCATGCGCATACTTATGGTTCCCAACAAAATAGGTGTGATCTTCAATGACAGCCTCAGCACCACGACCACTGATTGAACGGTAGTCAACACTAGACTTGATATGTACACCTCGCTTTTTTGCCTCGGTTACAACCGACACTGCCAGTGGATGGGTCGAATGTTGATCTATAGAAGCCGCAATAGCCAAGAGATCGTTCCCACCTGTACCGTTTAAGGAATGAATTTGAAGAATCCGCGGGAGGCCTTCAGTGATTGTCCCCGTCTTGTCCACAGCAAGGGCCTTTAGCTTTCCTATGGACTCCAAGCCTGCACCTCCCTTAATTAGAACGCCTTTTCTCGCCATAGCCGTCAGGCCAGAAACTATGGAGACAGGTGTTGCAATCACAAGTGCACAAGGACACGCGATTACTAGAAGCACTAAGGATCGGTACACCCACACGGACCAATCCCCGTTCAGGAAGAGAGGTGGAAACATGAGGACACCCAAAGCAAAAGTAAACACTATTGGGGTATAATATCTTGCAAACAAGTCAACGAACCGTTGAGTGGGTGCCTTTTGTTTTTGAGCGTCTTCAATCAGGCGAATGATTTGAGCGATCTTGGTGTCTTGATATAGCTTTGTGACTTTGACATCTAATGAGCCTTCTCCGTTAATTGTGCCTGCAAGCACTTGATCTCCTTCACTCTTCTCTACAGGAAGTGACTCGCCTGTAATTGGAGCTTGATTGACAGTCGATTTTCCTTTCTCGATATTGCCATCCAAAGGTATTCTAGCCCCTGATCTTACGCGGATGAGGTGTCCAACCTGAATATCTGAAATAGATATTTCTGAAAAATCTCCGTTCGATGTTTGAAGGAGCGCTGTTTCTGGTACTAATTTCATAAGTGCTTGAATGGATCGCCTGGCCCGCTCAAGGCTGAAGTGTTCTAACCACTCAGCCAACGAGAACAGAAAGACAACGGCAGCGGCTTCCAAATACTCACCAATACCGACCGCCCCGAGCGTCGCCACACTCATTAGAATATTCATATCCAGGGATAAGTTGCGCAAGGCTCGAACCGCTTTTGGAAGGATGAGAATGCTGCCAACCGCGATTGCTAGAAGACATAAGATCTTAATCAACCACCCTTCCGAGACTGAGGTCCAGCTCAGGACAAGGCCTGTTCCAAAAAAAATACCCGCAAACAAGATGAGAAGCCCTTGTTTCGAAACAAAAAGACCTTTCGACTCTTCCTCATGGGTCTCGTCTGCGCAACACGCCCCTTGGCCTCGAAGTCCTGTTTCTTTGGCATCTGTCATGTCTCCATCCTCCTTTCAAATATTAGATAGAGTGTCGGCAATACCACTAGGGTTAGAAGTGTAGATGATAAGATTCCGCCAATTACGACAGAGGCAAGTGGCTTCTGTACTTCTGCACCAATTCCGGTAGACAGCATCATAGGTAGAAATCCGAAGATATCCACTAGAGCAGTCATAAGAACGGGGCGAAGGCGAATGAGTGTCCCCTTTTGGACGAGCTGTTCTCCCTTGAGTCCTTCGTTTCTGAGGTCATTAAAATAGTGGACGAGGACCACTCCGTTTAAAACCGCAATTCCAGATAGCGCGATAAAGCCGACTCCAGCAGAAATACTGAAAGGTAATCTATTGAGTATTAGACCTAAAACACCTCCTACCAAGGCAAGTGGAACACAAGAAAAGATCAGCGCAGTTTCAAAGATGTTTTTGAAAGCTGCGTAGATCATCATAAGTACAAGAAGCAGAGCTAACGGAGTAAGTACCAATAGTCTAGACCGTGCTTCTTGAAGGTTTTTGAAGTTGCCTCCCCATTCTAAATAGTATCCAGTGGGTAGCTTCACGGTTTGTTCGACAGCTTTTTGAGCTTCCTGAACAAAACTCTCCGTATCTCTTCCGCGTGGGTTAATCATTACGGCAGCTCTTCTCTTGGATTGTTCACGAGAGATTGAACCGTAGGCCTCCACAAATTGGATATTTGCAGTCTCAGACAGTGGAATGGTGGTATTTGCAGATATTCCAACCGGTAACTTACGGATGGAGTCTAGGTCCGCTCTGACCCTTTCATCCAAACGAATGATGATGGGGAACTTTTTGATACCATCGTAGAGGTAGCCTGCTTCCTCTCCTCCCATTGCGATTCCAATTGTTTCAAGAACCTCTTGCTTAGATACACCGAGTGATTTCAATAATCCTTCCTTAGGGGTGACTCTTAAGAGAGGAGAAGTTCCCTTGAGTTCTACTTCAACATCTCCTGCCCCGGGAACTTTACTTATGGCATTTGCGATTCGTTGAGTGACTGTGGCTAATTGACTCATATCGTCTCCAAAGACCTTTACCGAGACGTCGGCTCTAGTACCCTCAAGAAGCTCGTTAAATCTCATTTGAATAGGTTGACTCACCAACGACCTTTGCCCAGGAAGTTCAGCCTCCAATCGACCGATCAAAGCTTGAGTAAAATCTGATTTTGTCCTTCTCCTCCCGTCACCTTCAGCCCAGAGCTTTCGATCTTTTAACATGACGTAAGTATCTGATAGGTTCACTCCCATCGGATCAGTCGCAATTTCTGCCGTTCCCAGTCTTGAAAAAATTTCTTCAACCTCTGGAAATTCTCGGATGATCTTTTCGGACTTTTCTTGAAGTGCAATTGACTGGTCCAAACTAATATTGACGGGTCTTACAAATTGAATGGTAAGGGAGCCTTCATTCAGTTGGGGCAAAAACTCGCCTCCAAGAAAACTAAACAAGACTCCTCCAATGGCCACAGCGACCAAACCAGCCCCAACGGTCCATTTGCGATGCTTTATAGATAGGGACAATAGCGGTGAATAGGCGTCCCTAATTTTACGCATGAGCCAAGGTTCTTTGTCAGCCACGTTTCCTTTCAGTAGCAGACTAGCCAGAGCAGGAGCAGTGGTGAAAGAAAGAACAAGGGCAGATAGAACGGCAAAACTAAAAGTAGCCGCCATCGGCTTAAACATTTTTCCTTCAATTCCAACCAAAGCAAAAATGGGAAGGAAAACGACAACAATAATTAACTCGCCAAATCCAGCCGCCTTACGAATCTCAACTGCCGCTTCATAGACCGCCTCTTGGACTTCACTGTTAGTGAGTGATCGTTTCAACTTCTGAGAGCGGTCATGAACAAAACGTACACAATTGTCGAGGACGATGACTGCTCCATCGACGATGATCCCAAAATCGAGGGCCCCCAGACTCATAAGATTTCCTGAGATACCGAAACGGCTCATGAGGATGAAAGTAATGAGAAGGGAAAGAGGTATTGTAACTGCGGTAATGAGAGCAGCGCGCAAGTTTCCAACGAGAAAGATGAGCACAATGACGACTAGCGAAGCTCCCATCAAAAGGTTGTGTTCAACTGTCCCTAGAGTTGCATTGACGAGATCAGAACGGTTGTAGAGTGTCTGAATCTTGAATCCAGGGGGAAGGCCTTTCTGAATGTCCTGAATTCTGTCTGAAACGCGGGTTGAGACAGTTCGACTATTTTCCCCTAAAAGCATCAGAACCGTTCCCAACACTGCTTCTTTTCCCTGAACAAGCGCTGCTCCAGTTCGAAGTTCCTTGCCAAGAACTACATTAGCTATATCACCAATCGTAATTGTTTTATAGGTTTCAAGAAGTCGAATGGGGACTGAGCGGATATCGTCGATTTGGTTGAAGAGTCCGACAGCCTGAACAAGAAACTGCTCCGCAGTTTGCTGAACATATCCTCCACCTACATTTTGGTTTGTTTTTTCAAGAGCTGCTTGGATATCACTAAAGTGAATCCCATATTTAGCCATCAGACTGGGATTAGGCTGAATATGAAATTGCTTTTCGTGACCTCCAATTGTGTTCACTTCAGCCACACCTTTGACTGTAAGGAGTCTGGGTTTCACATACCAATCTTGCAAGGCTCGAAGCTCCATAAGCTGGAGGACTCTTTCTTCTCCTGTGGCTATTTGTTCCGCTTCAATCGTGTAGTGGTAGATTTCTCCTAAACCAGAACTGACGGGGCCTAATTTTGGGTGGACATTTCTCGGAAACTGGCCCGATACAGATTGTAGGCGTTCCGAAACAAGCTGTCTTGCGCGATAAATGTCTGTGCTATCTTCAAATACGACTGTGACTTGAGAGAGTCCAAATCGAGTAATGGAACGCACTTGATCCACTCCTGCGATACCGCTCATAGCAGTCTCAATTGGAAAAGTGATCGTCCTTTCGATCTCTTCGGGAGCAAGTCCTTCTATCGTTGTATTCACTTGGACTTGAATATTGGTGATATCGGGAACCGCATCAATCGGAAGTCCTTGAAAACTGAACCAGCCTACTAGAGCGGCAAGAAAGGTGAAAAGAAGTACTACCCCTCGATTGTAAACGGAAAAATGAATAATTTTACTAATCATGCGTCCCCCAAAAATAATTTAATAAAAAATAACTTTCTATTCGCCTTCTTCAACTCCACCGTGAGCATCAAGGTCAGCTATACGTAGAAGCGGAACACCTTGAATCACTACGTGATCTGCTTTTTGAAGATCGTTCGTTTGAATAATATAGGTTGAATTGGTTTCTGCTTTCACTCGGACTAAAATCAGTTTTATCCAATTCTCCCGCACTCGATAGATTCCGATGTGGTTTTGAAAGCGGACTAAAGCTTGTTTAGGGACGGTATAATTTCCGTTACCTTCAACAAGGCCTATTTTTATGCCAATAGTTTCGGAAGCTTTCTTTGACAGCTGAAATCCTAGTGTTTCGCTCGCTGCAATAATCGCCTTTCCTGAATCTTTGGAGTCTGCGTAGACAAGAGGAACTAGGCCAACAGTAAGCAAAAACACTGAAAAGTACCGTATGAGTGGGTTCATCAGATTCTCTCCTTTAGGATTCGTCCTTCAATGGCATAGATTCTCCAGAGCGAACGAATCGCCTCTAATTCTCTTTCATTGACGTTCTTAGTGAGATCGACGATCTGTCGGTGAGCTTCAATGACGAGAGAACTTTGGATGAGACCAATTCTAAAAAGTTCTTCGACCTTTTGGTGCTCTTTTTCCACTTCATAGAGAGTGCTGGCATTTTGAAGAGCCTTAAGTGATGCCTGGTACTGAATCACTTCGCGGTCTCTCTCATTCTTGAGAATATCGGAGCCGGTACGTAGAGACGTCTCAGCCTTATCCACACCTAGCGTAGCGAATCTTCGTCCACCTGTATTGGTTTGATAGAGAGGGAGTGGAACAGTAAGACTAAGTCCATAGGCTTCATAAGAAATACCTGCCTGAGTCTGCGTTTGGAAGGTAGGACCCACTTTCAGATTTGGCCAAGCCTCGCTCTGAGCCAACGACAGGTCGGCTTGGGCGCTCTTCCGTTCAGCCCTCAATTTTCGAATATTGGAGCCCGAGAAACTTTGGGTATCTTCTAGCTCGCTGATTTCTGGCCATGTGTTTTTTCTCTGTGGCAAGAATCCGTCCTTTCCCTGAAAAGGTTGCCCAATTGCTATTTCAATAGTTTTTACTAGCGAAAGGGCTTCACCTTGTAGAGCCGCCTTTCGAGCCTGGTAATCACTTTGTGCAAGTTTGAATATGGACTGCGCTACCCTCTGTTCGGGTGTTAGCCTGGGGCGTTTTTTTAACTGATCTAGGATTTTGGAGAACGTTTCAATTGCTTCGTCCAGGGTCTTGATTTCACCGTGAACCTGCCTCAGACGAAAGAGAGTTGGAACCACGCTTTGAGCCACTTCCTCCTTGGCTTTGAGAACATCCGTGGAGATCATCTCATTTTCAGCTTGCGCTTTTTCAATCCGAGATCCCCGTTTACTCCCAAGTTCAAAGGTATGAGCCAGCGTGGTTTGACTGTTGACCACTGCCACGCCTTGAGACTGACCAAATGCCACATTTGTATCAAATTCCGGATTAGGTCTCTGAGAGGCTAATGCTTCAAGAGCTTCTCCCTGCAGGGCTTTGGCTTTTGCGGCTAGAACCAATGGGTGGCTGCTGAACGCACAATCCAATACATCCTGTGAATTTTTGAATTCATGACATGTTGCGTAAGCTGGAAAACTGAGGAGCAAGAAAAGACACGCCCCTAGCCACTGTATGGCCTGAATATAAAAAGTAGGTATCTTCGAGATCAATACAGAAAATAACACGACCCCTCCTTCGTTAAGTAGACCCCTCTTCTGCCTGACAGAAAAAAGCGCACTCATTGCGTAACAATGGGCCTTCGTCCTAACATGAATGTCGGCCAGCATAGTAGGTCGAATTCTTGTTCCTATTCCTTCCATGCTGGCCGCTTGACTCTAAAAGTAGTCTACCGAAAGGACCCTCTTGCCGTCTGATGCCAAGAGTGGTCTTCTCTCGTGTCTTGAGTCTCTTCCAGCTGAGTCTGTCTCTGGCTGTTCTTTTTGGTTGGATTAGAGGCACAGCCGACAAGGAAAAATACTAACAACATAGCTAAACACCGGATCATAAATCCTCCAGAATTTGAGCCTGAGACGAATGATCAGGCCCTTAAATTAATGGTTTGGTAAATTTCAAATCAATAGATGGAAGGATTTAGACGGACGGAGGCCTTACTGGGATGGAAAGGCAAATAGAAGCTGGACTATTCTCAAGGTCCATTGCGCGGGCACTCACCGGAGCTTGCATGTCTGATGAAGCGTAAGGCGACAATAAAAAGCTGCAATGTCCCAAATGACACTGATGAAACTGACAGCTTTCATCTTCGCAAGAGTTGCCACTTCTATGTTGGTTTTGATCGGAGGATAAGATTTTGATCTCCTGATCTTCATCTGAAAAACGGGAGACTTCTTGACATGTAGTGCCACCAAAGGAGTCGTCTGCTATCAAAGCGGTGCCTATCGTGTTCAATCCGCAGACTAACAGAAGTAATATTAGAATTGCTCGCACCATAGCTACATTTCTTCTATTCAACCCATGAATCAAAAGCAAGACCCGAATCAACAGAGATTCAAAATATTTTGAATCTCTTCCGAAATTTTCTCATGCTTTACGCAAGATCTCAAGGAAGGAGAGCGGTGTTGCTGTGCGCCATAGAGCGGGAAAATGGACTAATTAAATGTCGTTATCGTCTATGGCGGGCTGAGAAGGTAGTGGAGTAATTAGTTTTTTAAGGCAACAGTATTGAAAATATTTCTAATCTCCTGTCCAGTGTTGAACCGATAGGAACGATGCATGAGCACCGTACACTACGAAAGGTCTACACTGCCTCAATCTGAGTCCATTGAGACCAGTAGCGGTACCCAAAACTATAAATTTATTCACACTCGCTCAATCGAAGTGGATTTAATTCGAGGGATAGCGGTCGTTTTGATGGTCATGTTTCATCTGTCATATGATCTTAAAGTCTTTGCTAAACTCTCATTTGATTTACCCACGTGGTATTGGCGCTGGGTGCCGGAACTCATTGCTCCTCCATTTTTTTTTATCGTTGGATTATCCTTATGGCTTAGCTTTAAACGGCAAAGCATTTCATCGTCCTTTTCTGTAGTGATGAAAAAAGGTCTCAAACTTTGCCTAATTGCCATAGGAATTACTCTGAGCACTGCTTTGTTTATGCCGCCAAACTACATAATTTACTTTGGAGTGATCCATTGTATCGCGACATGTATAGTGATGAGCTACCCGTTTCTGCGGAATCGGCGTTACAATTTTATACTGGGTCTACTATTCATTGTGATTGGAATTACACTGTTGCGCTTTCGTTTTCCCTTTCCCTGGTTCTTATGGCTAGGGTTTTGGCCTGAAAGCGGAATAACAGGGGGAGACTGGTATCCTCTCCTTCCTTGGTTTGGAGTTGTGCTGTTTGGTATAGCAGCGGGAGAAAAACTCTACCCTCCGCTGCAAGATCCACAATCTTTGCTGTCAGCAATGTGGGCAAGGAATAGAATCATCTGTGGCTTGAGTTTCTTGGGCCGACATTCCCTTTTTATTTACTTAATCCATCAGCCCTTGTTCGTTGGAATCATACATATTGTGATCCAGTTTTAATTCCTCACGCGCTTTCCCTAGTCCTCATAATGGTGCGCCCCTAAACCCCCACCTAACCAAAGAACTTCTTCTATTTCCGAAGAAGTCCTTTGGCATAGTTCACCCATTCAGAAACCGTGTTCTTTTCAGTTTCAGTGAGTTTTGAGTTTGGATGAAGTAAGCGATATTTAAACGGAGGCATCGATTCTGTTTGGATGGAATCTTGGATTGCATCCACGTCCTCTAGAATACTCGCATGGCTCTTAAACGGATAATCATGGGTCATATCCAAATGTTCTCTAGCCTCCGCAATGTCTCGATTGATGGCTTGTTGGACACCCGGGATTGAGTAATACCAGGGGTAGCGGGTCTGACTGCTGTGGCAATCCATACATTTCTGAGAGAAAATCGGTTTGATCTTTTCCAAATAGGCTTGATTGATTTGTTGTAAGTGGGCTTTCTCTCTTTTGATTTCTTTTTCCTGATCAGTATTGGAAGAAGGACTTTGGGATGGCTCAGGAGCGTAATGGTGCCCCTTGTGTGCCTGAGCTAGAGGAGTCCAAGAACAAAACAGAGCTATTTCCAGTATCGTAATCATCTTGTGTGTCATGCGATCCATGGTGGCTTTCGTCATGACTTGCTCCCTTTTAGTTTCATTTCAAATTTGGATTTCCAAATTGCGAAAATAGCCGGATAAACTAGAAGCTCCATAGCAAAAGAAGTCAGAATTCCTCCCAACATAGGAGCTGCAATTCGTTTCATGACATCTGCTCCTGCATTGGCGGTACTTGCGATCATAATGGGAAGGATGGCCATGACCAAGCAAGCCACCGTCATGATCTTGGGTCTAACTCGCTTCACAGCCCCATGATAAATAGCTTCTCTGAGGTCGTTAAAGTCTCTCATTTTTCCTGCTCTTTTTGCGCCTTCATAGGCTAAATCCAAATACAGGAGCATAAAAATACCTGTTTCAGCATCAACTCCGAGTAGCGCGATTAAGCCCACCCAAACCGCAATACTCAGGTTGTATCCCAAAAGATAGAGAAACCAAACGGCTCCTACGGCTGAAAAGGGCACAGCCAGAAGAATAATTGCAGTTTTTGGCCAAGACTTGGTATTGGCGTGTAACAGCAAGATGATAATAAAGAGGGTGATTGGAACGATGACTTTGAGCTTCTCCTTTACTCGGATCATGTTTTCATATTGGCCACTCCAGGCCAAAGAAACACCTGTAGGAACTTTAAGTTCCTGACTCACGATCTTTTTTGCCTCTTCCACATAACTTCCAATGTCTCGATCGGCGACATCGATATAGACGTAACTGGAGAGCATTCCATTTTCATTTCTCAGCATAGCGGGTCCGCTCACCATTTCCAGATCAGCGACTTGTCCCATCGGAATTTGTGCCCCGTTTTGAGTTGCAATCAGGACCCGTTTGAGAGCATCGACGTTATTCCTAAAGTTTCTGGCATAACGGATATTGATGGTATACCGCTCTCTTCCTTCCACGGTCTTGGATATGGGATCTCCTCCGATGGAAGCCATCAGAGTTTCTTGAGCCTGGCCGATACTAATTCCATAGCGAGCTAAGTTTTCCCGATTGAATTTAAAATCGAGGAAGTATCCTCCTGCTACCCGCTCGGCATAGACACTTCGAGTGCCGTTCACCTTTGGAAGGATCTTTTCGAGTTCGACACCAATCTTCTCAATTTGTTCTAAGTTACTGCCCATCACTTTGATGCCCACAGGAGTCCTAATCCCAGTAGTCAACATGTCGATTCGGTTGCGAATGGGCATGGTCCAGGCATTGGTTGTACCTGGAAATTTCATCTTGGAATCCATTTCGGAAACAAGTTCTTCCCAGCTCATGAATCTGGGCCAAAGAAATGTGAAGGGCCATTGAAGAAATCTCGGCATGAAAGAATACCAGCGTTTTGCTTCTCTCCATTCAGTCTGAGGTTTGAGTACGACTGTCGTTTCCATCATCGAAAAAGGAGCTGGATCTGTAGAGGTTTCGGCACGGCCTGCCTTCCCAAAGACACGCTCAACTTCTGGAAAGGACTTTAGAATTTGATCTTGTTTTTGTAAGAGATTTTCTGCTTCCCGAACTGAAATCCCGGGCAGTGTGGTTGGCATATAAAGGAGAGTTCCCTCATTGAGAGGGGGCATGAACTCGGACCCCAATTTGAAATAAATGGGAATGGTTCCGATCATGATCAAAACAGCTGTAACAATGACTTTAATCCGGTGATCCACGACCCAATGAACGAGCGGACCGTAGTACTTGAAGAAAAATCTGCTTATGGGATGTTCTTCTTCCGAATACATTTTTCCAACTAGAATAGTGTTTCTCAAATTGGAGAGCCATTCGGGTTTAAAGTTCTTGACCGAAAAATGGGTGAGTGTAACCCGGATGGCAGGATCTAAAGTAATCGCAAGAAACGCAGCTACAAACATCGAGAAGTTTTTTGTATATGCTAAAGGTTTAAAGAGTCTACCCTCTTGAGCTTCTAAGGCAAAAATGGGGAGAAAAGAAATAGCAATCACGAGTAAGGAATAAAAGCTTGCGGGTCCCACTTCTTTAATCGCTTCAATAATGACTTCTTTGACATCTCCTTTTTGTCCGTTCTTCTCCCATTCCTCGAGATGTTTGTGGGCGTTTTCTACGACAACTATGGCCGCATCGACCATGGCTCCGATGGCAATAGCGATTCCTCCTAAGCTCATAATATTGCTTGATATCCCCATGAAGTGCATGGGTATGAAGCTAATGAGAACAGCTAAGGGAAGGGTCATGATTGGTATCATGGCGCTCGGAATGTGGAGCAAGAATACTAAGATGACGATGCTGACAATAATCATCTCAAGGGTCAACTCATGCTTGAGTGTACCAATAGCCCTCTGGATGAGTTCCGAGCGATCATAAGTCGTGACAAGTTCCACCCCTTGAGGGAAAGAGGACTTGACATCAGCCAGTTTTGCCTTCACGGCATCAATGACTCGATTTGCGTTTTCTCCATAACGCATGATGATAATTCCACCGACAGCATCCCCTTCTCCATCGAGATCAGAAATCCCTCGACGAATCTCTGGGCCCGTAATCACCTTCGCGACATTTTTAATGTAAACGGGTGTGCCGTTCTCATAAGCAAGAACCGTATTTTCGAGGTCATGAATATTTTTCACGTAGCCGCGGCCACGAATCATATATTCCGCGCCAGAGACCTCAAGGAGTCTTGCTCCTACGTCATTATTTCCTTCCTTGATCGCTGCTACCACTTTTTGGAGTGGAATTTTGTAAGCAAGCAAGGCATTGGGATTGACCTGAACTTGATACTGTTTTTGAAAGCCTCCGATGGAAGCAACTTCGGCAACTCCTGGGACTGCTTGGAGATAGAACCTCAAATACCAATCCTGAAGCGTGCGAAGCTCAGCTAAAGAATGTTTCCCGCTCTTATCGACTAAAGCGTATTGATATACCCAACCTACACCTGTGGCATCTGGCCCCAGTTCTGTTTTCACTCCTTCAGGCATTTGAGGAGTAATCTTGGATAAATATTCAAGTGTTCGGGACCTGGCCCAATACGGATCTGTACCGTCTTGAAAGATGACGTAAACGTAGGAAAATCCAAAATCAGAAAATCCTCGGATGTCTTTAATTTTTGGAGCACCGAGCATGGCACTAATAATAGGGTAAGTAACTTGATCTTCAATGATGTCTGGACTTCTATCCCAACGTGAATAGATAATTACTTGAGTATCTGAAAGATCTGGAATCGCATCGAGCGGAATGCTCTGGAGCGAAAACCAACCTGCTAACGTAGCTACAGCAGTCAGTACCAAGACAAAGAATCGATTTCTTGCAGAATATTCGATGATTTTCTCAATCATAATAGATTTCCTTTAATTCGATTTTCAATCTGGCATGCACATAGACATAGGGACATCCCAGTGTTGGGCTTTGGGGCAAGCAGGGGCAGATTTTCCGCCGGTTGTTTGAGCTTGAGAAACCCATTTGAGTCTGGATTCCGAATCTATGAGGAAGTTTGCGCTAGTGACAATTTTCTCTCCTCCTTTGAGGCCGCTTCCAATGGCAATCTCATCTCCCGCTTGATATTTCACGGTAACCAATTGCGGATAGAACCGATTCTGATCATCGACAATAAAAACCCAAGATTCTTTACCAGTATCGAGCACAGCGTCAAATGGAACGGATACCTGCTCTCCCAAAGGGGAGAGAATCATCACATCCACATAAGACTCAGGTCTGAGAAGAGTAGTTGCTTCCTTCACTAAGATTCTTGCCTTGGCAGTCCGGGTAGCAGGATTGATCACTCGATCCACGGAGGCGACCTTGCCAACGAGCGTTTTTCCACTCAAGAAGCCGGCTGTGATTTCGGCGGCCTGTCCTGAATGAATTTGGGGAAGATCCATTTCATAAATTTCAGCATAGATCCAAACTTGCTCCCCTGGTTTATGGATTAAAAGGTTGGAGTTAGATCCCTCCGAAGTATCTATCCTGGCAATTTGTTGATCGGAGAGACCTAAGATCTTGAGACGTAACTTTGCAGAATGAACCATCTTTTGAGCGGAGTGTCTTACATCTGGAAGGGCAGAGTCCTTCACTTGTTCGAGTTGCTTCAAAGCTTCTGCATATTCATTTTGAGCAGTATAGAGCTCAGGATCAAAAGCTAACCTTCCCGCAGCTCGAATCGATTTGAAAAGAGGCTTTTTTTCAACAACGCCTAACTTCACACCGATCATTTGCTGTTTGAGCGGAGAAAGAGAAAAAGAGATGTGATTTTCTGGAGCCTGACTCATCGGATCTCTTGAACTCTTGATTTCTTGTTCCTCTTTTTCCACTTTTACTAGATTCATACCGCAGATCGGACACTGACCGGGTTTGTCTTTTCTCATTTGAGGGTGCATGGAGCAAGTCCATGTTTCCTTCTGATCTAAGTCGCGATGATGACCCTGTTCATTAGAAGACTCTTGGCTTTGTGACTGGGCATTTTGAGAAGTAGGAGAAGGCTCCTTGGTCTTTGACGTGCATGAGGCGAGTAGCCCTAAAAATAAAATAGATAAAACAATCATCATTATTTTCATCCGATACCTCCAAAGGGTAGGGAGCTTAAAGAAGAACCGGTGAGTTCTTCTAGTTGTGTGAGAAATTCAACGTACTGAGCAAGTGAGCGATAGTAGGCAATCTGCATATTATAAAGTGAGCGTTCGCTATCTAAAAGTTCCAGAAAATTGACCCGCCCAGCTCGGTATGCCGTTCGAGATGCACTTAGGGTACTTGACGCTTGAGGGATGAGAGCTGTTTCATAAATTTGAAGAAGCTTCTCATGAGATCTCACTTTGGCCAACAAAGAGCGAATGTTGGACCCTGTTTGCAACTTTTCAGTTTCTAACATTTTCTCGGATTGTATCGCCTGGGAAGAGGCCGAAGAATACTCACCACTCTGTTTTGCAAAAAACCAAAGAGGGATGGAGAGTTCAACTCCAAATGCATAGTTGTCAGCAGGTGCTGAGGTCCAAGCTTTTTTATAAGAAATGGAAAAATCAGGCACAAAATTCCAAGCCGCGAGGTTTTTCTTGAAGCTCGCTTCTTCCGATAGAGCTAAGGCACCTTTGATTTGTTTGGACTGAGTGGCTGCTATTTTTGGAATTTCTTCAAAGGCTACATTTACTTTTGGAATAGGGAGTTTCTTCTCTGAAACGAAGGGCGCTTCCGAGGGTCCCTGATTTAGAAGAGCAAGGAGAGAAGCCATTGCGGCTTCTCTTTCTTCGTGAACGAGGAGTAGATCGGATTCAAGTTTACTTTGTTCGACATGAGCTTTCATTTCGTCCTGTTGAGGAACGGCTCCCGTAGAATGCCTGGATTCCGCGCTCCTGGCCACTTCTCTGAGAGTCTCTCTTTGAGCCTCTAGGAGAGAAATCACCTGATTGACAGCATAGAGATTATAGTAGGCTGAAATGACTTTTTTTCGAATCTCAAGCTTTTTAGCAGAAAGAAGGTGATCGGAGCTTTCCGCTTTGGACTTTTGGGCGGATCCTAAAATGAAATATTTGGTTGGAAACTTGATTTCTTGCGTAACACTCCACGTGTTCATGGGACCCATTTGGATTTCCATCAGGTTCATATTGTTCTCACGCATTAAACCCAGTTTAGGGTTATCCGGTGAATACTGGGATTTAATGCGAGAGTGTTCAGCATCCGCTTGTGCCACTGAAGCTTGGATCTCGGGATTTGACTCAAGCGCGGTGGATAAAGCTGAGTCTAAGGTCAGGGGAGAGGCAGCAGAACAGAGGATGCTCATCCCGAAGCTAAGTACTAAGGACATGATTTGAATAGCGAATTTCATTTCCTTCCCCACTTTTAACTCTTTGAAATCGTTATGATTTCTATTTTCTACCAAAACAGTTACATCTTAATAGATGTCTCATAGCTGATTACGACGGAATAGAAATTTTTGTGACACTGTCACAAAATAAAGGACAGGAGCGTATTCCCTTATGGAAAGCGAACCTCAGAATTTAAGGCAAGCAACAGACGAGGAGCTGATGGTCTTCTATCAAAGGGGTCAAATGGAAGCTTTTGAAATTTTGTATCAAAGGCATGGAGCCAGAGTTTATGGATTCTTTAGGTCAAGGCTTCAGGAGCGTGCTTGGGTGGAAGACGTCCATCAGGCGACTTTTATGAAGCTTCATCAGGCTAGGCACCAATATGATCCTTCGTTTCCTTTTGGTCCTTGGCTTTTTACCATATGTCGAAGTGCCTTATTTGATTTTTTGCGGTCCCGTCAAAGATTGAACCAAAGAGAAATTTTGGATTCAGAAGCTTTAGAGAATGCGCATGCTGCTCAAGAGACAGAAGTGGCTCTTGATCTACCCGAGCTAGGAGCTTTGCCTTCGAAGCAGCGCCAAGTTTTAGAGATGAGATACCTGGAGGATCTTTCTTTTGATGAAATTGCCCATCGATTGGAAACCTCACCGACTAATGTCAGACAATGGGTAAGCCGAGCTGTTCGGAAACTCAAGAGTATTGTTAAAGATCAAGGTGGAGAATAGTCATGAAAAAATATCTTTCTTCCAAGGAATGGATCCAAGAATTTCAAGAATTCATGTCCACAGAACCTATAGATCCTTCTGAGGGGGTATCTCAGCAGATTTTGTCTCAGGTTCATGCAGATTTAACCCCTTCGGCTGGGAAGGTCTTTCTTAGGCTCAGTCTTATTCATGCGGTAGTAGGTGCGATCACTCTTCTTTTCTGTCCTCAGTTTGGAATTAGCCCTCTGGGAGGGATGGGACTCATGAGTCTTTTCATGAACTGGGGTGAGCAAGCCTGTATGCTCGGCTGCGGTGCTGTGTTTATGGGTGCAAGTTTTTTAGTGGCTAGTTGTGTACTCAGAGTGGAAGAAGTCCGAGTTATCCGCAAAACTGAGCTTTTGCAGGTAGGTGCTTTGGGCCTGCTCTCTTTGGGGATCTTTTTATGCACCGGATTAGGAGTCGTGTTTGGCTTGGGCCTTTTCTGGTTATTGGGCTCCCTCATTGGAGGCTTAGCCACTTTAGAAGCAGGCTGGGCATTGAGAAACTGGTTCAATTCTCATTTTAGATATTCTTAAAACAATAAACCTAAAATACCTTTTAGTTAGGCAAATGAGGAGAATCGGTCGTTCTCTCGGCAACTGCATGTTTCGCTTTTAAATTCTACTTGGACCAACTACAATATTCGAAAATGACCCAATCTCTGCGCACTCTTCTTATTCATTGGAGGAATGATCCAGGCTCTATCTATCAGAGTTGGTTCCTTTGGGAGGAACGGATCAAAAACTTTCGTTCGATTCGCCGAGGGATTCAGAAGGTCGTAGAGGATATTTCAGAGGGAACGTTTGGAAACGCTTATCGGGGGTCCTCTTTAGAAACGGTGGTGGGATCGATCGCGGAACAAAAACAGATATTTAAAGGGGCAGACCACGCTTTTTTGTGGAAACCAAGACTGAGGATTCCTGATATCTATGAGAACTTGGAAAATCAGGCGATTTTTGGGAAGTTTCTCAATTCTTGTCTTTGTTGTGATTCAGAGGCCAAAGTCGTGCAAGCCATTCACGAGCTGGATCAAAGAAAGATCAAAGGCCTCGGTCCAGCTGCGGCTAATCTCCTCTACTTCCTGCATCCTACGATAGTGCCCCCATTTAATACGTCTATCGTCAAGGGTTATAATTCTTTGCAAGGAACGAAGGTTAAGCTGGGTCGTTGGGATGCATATCTGACTATGCGTCAGGGAGTGCTCATGCTGAACGAAGAGTACCGCGATCTTCTCTCTAATGACTTTGGAGCTATAGCTGGTTTTCTCTTTGATTTAGGAACAGGAAGATACCTACCCCCACCCGAACTCAAGGCCTCGATCACCCCTGAGCAGTGGGAGGAAGACCTTAAGCGCGTTCGCGAGCAGGGAGCCGCTGCTACTTCAAGTCAGTCGAAAAAGGAAAGAGACGGCGAACGTACTCATACCGAACTTCAAGGGTGGCTTCGTGATCTGGGCCTGAGTTTAGGATTTAAGGTCTGGATTGCATCGAACGATCGTACACGAACCTATGCCAATGGTAAGCTTGGTGATCAGTGTTTGGAGACTCTACCTACAGTGCTCATGAATTTGTCCGGGGCCGATACAATTCGGTTTATCGATGTTCTCTGGCTTCACTCTGAAACTTTGGTAGTTGTTGCCGCCTTTGAAGTCGAACACACGACTTCGATCTATTCGGGGATTTTGCGTTTATATGATCTGGCTCGAAGCGAATCTAGCATTGCTGTTCGTGGGCTGTATCTTGTAGCGCCAGACAAGCGCGAACAGGAGGTTCGCGATCAGTTACTTCGACCCGCCTTTCGCGGAGTATCTGCCTTAGATGTCCGTTTTCTTCCCTATAGTGAGCTTGAAAAGCATCGCGAGTCGATGGCAAAATTTGGTGAGGGGCTCAAGGCGATTGAAGCCATTTCGAAGAAACTGAGTTAGCCGACATTCCAAACGCTAGATGGACGCTTAGGTGTCTCTATTTAGCAGCGTAACTCACAG
Source organism: Pseudomonadota bacterium (assembly GCA_016185255.1). Taxonomy (GTDB): domain Bacteria; phylum Pseudomonadota; class Alphaproteobacteria; order UBA9655; family UBA9655; genus UBA9655. The sequence goes on along the minus strand of JACPNY010000052.1, from coordinate 3,027 downwards.
AATCGTGAAAATGGGCATCGACGAAGGTGGAGAAATCCCCGTCAGGGTGATCCAAACACTGCTTTTGAATCAAGTGCCAGCTTTCCGGACGAATCATATAAGTAGTCACGTGAGTAATCCCGGCTCGAAAAAGAGCCGTTGGAAAAACATTTCCACTCTTTCCTTGTAGGATGGTCGCGCGGCAATTTCGTGTCGATGCAAGAAAAGACGGCAAGGTTCCATTTGAAAGAGACGAGGCGGTAATGCATGCGATCTGTGATTGCCTCAAAATCGATTCATTTTCACTTCCGTCCGAGACTAGAAGTTCTTTATCGGGATGTCGCTTTCTTAGTTGTTCAATTTCTTGAATCGCATGAGGTCGTTCAAGGTAAAGATCGGCCAGAAAGACACGTCTGACATCGGGATTTTTAAGGGCCGAATGAAGATATCCGCCTAAACCAATGACGGTAACGGCATCACCGGGCTGAGTGAGGCCGGCGAGAGAAAGCCCTCCTAGTTTCATCTTGAATCCTGCAGCGTCGGACATTTCAAAGAGAGGATAAGAAAGTGCGCTCAAAAGAGAGGTTTGAAGAGTACATTTCAAAAAGGGATTGACTACCATGTCTTCATCCCACAGCTGTTTCAGTAAAAGAGGGTCCTTTTCTAAAAAGTTTTTCAACCTCTGAGTTTCCTGTCTCATTTTTTCCCGACCCCCTTCGATCACGCCATAGTTCATTGAGATTCCGATCCACCCGGTATTAAGCCTAACGATGCTAAAAGTCTGATCCAGAATCAGGTCCGTAATGTGGTAGGAGTCTATGCCTGCAGTATGGTTGTCTAAAATGTTTGCCTTACACTGATTCAGTAATGAAAAATCTGTTGTCAATTTGCCCATAAAATCTCCGTCGGTTCATAGAGTGGTCAGATGAATGTGGTCTTGAGATCTCTTGATGAGGAAGGATATGTCCCTCATTAATAATAATGACTCGATCACAAAGCTTGAGTGTAGAAGGCCTGTGGCTCACAATGGCGGTGGTCTTCCCGTGGCAGATCGAAAACATTACCTCGATCAGCGCTTTTTCAGTCTCCAGATCAATATAACTGGTCGGTTCATCTAAAAAGCAATAGGTAGCGGTTTTGGCCCTCAGCGCAAAACGCAAAATCGATACCTTTTGCCTCTGCCCCCCAGAAACCTCTGTCCCTCTCATCCCTACTTCAGTCTGATAACCTTGAGGACATGCGAGAAGACTTTCATGAATGCCTAAGATTTTAGCCATTTCAAAGACTTCTTTTTCGTTTGAAGAGGGACAAGTCAAAAGAATGTTGCTGAGAATACTGGTTTGGAACAAGAAGGGTTCCTGAGGAAGATAGGCCACCGCATTTCTTGGAATCTGAGTGCTGCTTCCATAATAAACTCGTCCCGATTCAGGCGTGAGTAAGCCTACGCAAAGTTTCAAAAGGGTAGATTTGCCAGCACCATTATTTCCTACAATACCTGTGATCTTTCCTGCTTCGAATAGAAAGTTCAGACGCTCAAAAACGGGCTTGATATGGGTGGCGTATCGAAAGGTCACTTGATCCACTTCAATGATCGGATGGGGATGTATCTGGATCGCCTCTTCTTTTGGGGATGAAGCGGATAAAGGTGTCAAGTAAATTGAAAGCCTCTCTAAGGCGGAGCCTGTTTTTTGCCAGCTTTCAAAAAGCCGACTACTTGAAAAGACGGGACGATAAAAATATCCTAAAAAGACAAGGAATGAAAATAGGACAGAAAGCTCAATCCTTCGATGCTCGATGAGGAACTCCCCTCCGAGTAAAAGAAGTGCTAAAGAGCAACCTCCGATCCACTCATAAAGTGGAGAATAAAAGGCGGTCCATTTACCCATAAGTTCGGATACTTTTTGGACCTCTTGATCTTTTTTATCAAATCGCTTCAGAACTTCGTTTTGAATTTGACAGCTTGTAATAACTGAATAACCTTCGATCAGCTCTTGGAAATGAGAGCCAATTCCTTTGAGCTCTTGATGATGTTCTTGAATAGATCTCCGAAATTTTGGCAAGAAATAGAAATTCAGAGCGATTGCAATGGGAATCGGTAGAAATGCCCAAATCGCAAGCTGCGGATGAATGGAAAACAAGATCAATCCACTGAAAACAAAGTAAAGGATCTGGATTCCGCTTTCCCAAAGAGTGGCAGATAAAAAGGACTCTATACAAAAAAGATCAGTCGAGAGAGAGCTCACCAGTGGACCTGCAGCTTGGCGGTCTTTGCTTGAAGTATAAGCTAGGTGATGGGCAATTTTTTCTCTGATTCGGCCCAAGATCCGGACTTGAAATCGGTTGGTTTGAATGGATTTAAGTGAGGTGACGGCGGCCTTTAAGCAATGAGTGCCAATAAGAATGGCGATAGATAGATAGGGGGAATAGAAAAAAGATCGTTCTAAAGACGAAACCGATAAGAGAATATCTCTGACCAACAGAGGAATACTCAAATCAAGCAGAAGAACCCCAGCGCTGGTCAATACGAGAACCATCATTGAATTTCGAGATGGTCCATCCAATTGAAGGAGTTGAGTAAGGTTTAGATGAAATCGTCTATTAGAACGAGAGAGCTGAGATTGAGATCCGTTTTTCAATTTCATTGCTTTTCACATCTGGGACTCCCGGACATTTCATTAGGACTCTTAGAACCCTAAACGAAATGTCCGGAAGACCGGTACTAATTACCAACCATGATGGTGGTCATGATGGTCATGATGATCAGGATGATCAATTGCGCTTTCAATAATTTCAGACATTTCAACTTCAACAATATGTTCTACTTTCATGGTATTATTCCTCCTTTCATATCAAAAACTTCACTATTACAAATCAGGCCAATTGGTAATTATCCTGATTTGTTTCGAGGTACGTTGGGCATAGGACGGGGCCTTCTGTAAACTGAGGAATTAGAATACCGATACCAGGTGGCATCAGAGACTGAACAACTTGTTGATGAGATTCTTCAAATCATGGCGCAGTACCAGGTCGAAGTTCCAGGTAAAAACC
>JACPNY010000032.1 GCA_016185255.1 Pseudomonadota bacterium | reverse complement strand
TCCTCAACAGAAAGCTTAAATGCATTATTCACAGTAGACAAGCACGGCCAGGAAGAGTGTTGGTCACCAAATAAGGGAAGAATGACCTTTGCTATGGCCTGAGCACGAGGCGTAATCTCTTTGGCAGAAAGCGTAAATGCGGCATTAACAATCTCAGCACGTTCCTCTGAATTAAGTTTTTCAAATAAGGGAAGAACGCTTGTAGTGATGGCCTTGCCACGAGCATTGATTTCTTCGGCAGAAAAACCGAAGGCGTCACTTACAGTAGACAAGCAGGTCCAAGAAGATCGTTGGTCACCAAATAAGGTAAGAACGCTCTTCGCTATGGCATCCCCTCGTGCCGTACTCTCTTCGACAGAAAGTTTAAGTGCAGACCTAACAACACGCGCACACTGCCCAGAAGATTGCTGGTCACCAAATAAGGGGAGAAGCTTTGTTGTTATAGCAGCTTTTCGCGCAAGAACCTCTTTCTCTTCTATATCTTTCAGGAGATATGAATATGTGCTGAAAGCATCATCGTCAGAATTCATTTTAGCTGGCAAAGAATGGGAAGAACTAGTCTGTGGCTCTTCCATGGCATAAAGGGGATAAAAAGGGACTGTGGAAATAAAAGTAGAGACTAATAAAGGTGTTAATTTCATGACAAACTCCTAAAAAATATTCCTATTCTAAACATTAATGTATTCAGCGGTGTTAATTTTTTCAATACTACTTTTTTATTTTTTGTGAATTTTTAAAAAGTTTACTTCGAAAATATAAGAAGTCAATTATTTTCTTTATAAGGTTTACCGCTTGTTTCTTTGACTGACATAAAGAAAAGGAAGAGTTGATAGTTTTCAAAAAGGGCGAAATTATTCTAACGCCTGATGGCCAATTGCAAAGTTTGACTTCCCCTTAAAGTCCGATAGAATGATAAACATCGAATGACGGCATGATGCTTGAACAATTGGCTTCCCTATGCGCCCTGAAAGTCTCTTTCCTCTTTATGCTTCTCTTGACACCTTAAAAGGGGTGGGGCCTGCGTTGGTGAAGACCTTGAAGCGCCTGGGGATGCAGCGAGTCGTGGATCTGATTTGGCATTTACCCGTGGGCATTGCTCATTTCCCTTTGAAAAAATCTTTAAAAGAATGTCGCGCGGGGGAGCCTGTTGCAGTTGTGGTTTCTATCACTACCTATGATGTAGGGATGAGTAAAAAACATCAACCTGTGAGAGTTGTGTGCGAGGTTGATGGAGAGCCCCTCATTCTGGCGTTTTTTAAAACCCAACCAAAATCCCTTGAAGGGCGGCTCCCCATTGGTGAAAAACGTCTTATTTGTGGGACGCTGGAACGATTTTTAGGGGTGTGGCAAATTACCCATCCGGAGCGCATTCTTTTTCCTGATGCTGCCGAATATTGGCAAGAAAAAAGCCCGCTCTATCCCCTAACGGCTGGGCTTTTCCAATCTCAAGCGCAAAAGCTTATTCAATTAGCTCTAAAGCGACTTCCTGAGTTGCCTGAATGGTGTCCTGCGGCTCCGGTGTCGTGGAAGACAGCTTTACAAAAGGTTCATGCGCCTCAGAACGTACAGGATTTGGACTTCTCCCATCCCGTCCGGCAGCGCTTAGCCTTTGATGAGCTGTTTGCGGATCAGCTTGCCCTTGGGTTGATGAGAAAAATTCAGCTGCCTGGGAAATCCATTTCCTCTCAAGGACTGCTAAAAAACAAGATTTTAGAAGCCCTTGGCCATTCTTTAACACCTGGGCAGGTCCACGCTTTAGGGGAAATTGAAGCTGATCTGGCTGCCCCTGCACGGATGATTCGCCTTTTGCAAGGGGATGTGGGGTCGGGTAAAACACTGGTGGCTTTTTTGGCTATGGCCCATGCGATTGAGGCGGGATTTCAAACGGCGCTCTTGGTACCAACGGAAATTTTGGCAAGCCAACATCTTCAAACTCTCACAAACCTAGCAGAGTCCGTTGGGATTGAAATCGCCCTTTTGACGGGGCGTCAAAAGGGAAAAGAGGCTCTCTATGAGGGACTCGCAACGGGGAAAACGCAACTTGTTGTGGGAACACACGCCCTTCTCCAAGAAGCCGTGCAATTTTCTAATCTTGGCCTTGTGGTCATTGATGAGCAACATCGCTTTGGGGTGGAACAGCGCTTGCATTTAACTGCAAAAGGAGAAGCGGTTGATGTGCTCGCCATGACAGCTACCCCCATTCCCCGTACCCTTTGTTTAACAGTTTATGGAGATATGGCGGTGTCGCGTATTCTTGATAAACCGCAGGGGCGTCAGCCTATTCAAACTCGTGTTTTAGGGCTCAATCGCTTGCAAGACGTCTTTCAAGGCTTGAAACGATTGATAGATCAAGGCCAGAAAATCTATTGGGTATGTCCTTTGGTGGAAGAATCCGAAGTGTTGGATCTTGCGGCGGCGACAGACCGCTATGAATCTCTCAAAACCTTATTTGGAGAAGACAAGGTGGGCCTTGTGCATGGCAAGCAAAAAGCAGATGAAAAAGAAGCCGTCATGGCTCGCTTTAAGGACGGATCTTGCCAAATTTTGGTGGCTACCACTGTGATTGAAGTAGGCATTGATGTGAAAGAAGCGAGCTATATGATTATTGAACACGCGGAGCGCTTTGGCCTTGCTCAACTTCACCAATTGCGAGGGCGAGTGGGCAGAGGAAAGGAAGAAGCCCACTGTTTGTTACTTTATGGGTATCCGCTTTCTGACATTGGAAAACAGCGACTGTCTATTATGAAAGAAACGGAAGATGGGTTTCGCATTGCGGAGGAAGATTTAAAGTTACGGGGGGGAGGAGATCTGTTGGGTATTAAACAAAGTGGGCTCCCGTCCTATAAGCTTGTGGATCCTTTGACGTGTGGGGCCTTGCTTGAAACAGCCCATGCTGAAGCTCAATACTTGATTCAAGAAGATCCTTATCTTCGAACACCGCGCGGTCAAGCAGCACGAATGCTTCTTTATTTGTTTGGCCAAGAAAAAGCGGTGCATACGCTGATGTCGGGGTGATTTAAGACGTGCTCGTTTCTCTTTTAAAAACCCACTCTCTTTGAAGGAAGAAATTAAAGAAAAACAGAACACTTTCCACGACGATTTTCGAGGAAAAGGCGTTATATCCATGGAGTTCGATATACCTTATAAAAACAACGCCTAGATAGATATTAAGAATGAAAATGAAAACATATTTAAAAAAATTCATTTTATTTGTGTGCTTAAGCCCAAACACAGCGGTTTTGTTAATGTTATAATTAACCAGGCCCGATATGAGGCGTCCCAAAATGAAAGACGTACTAATCGAAAAGGAAAACAAGACAATAAATATGGAAAACGCTAGATAATCAATGAAGCAGGAAAAGAGAGAAGACGCAAAAAATCTAAAAATAACAAAGTAAATTTTCAGAGAATCAAAAAGCGGATTAAAATGGCTTTCTCTGTTGTTATCTATATAAATGGTTTCTATGGGCATTTCATGCGTACGCATCCCGATTTTTTGAGTTTTTAAAAGCATTTCCATCTCAAATTCATAGCGATTTGCACCGATATGAAGGCATTCTTTCATTAAACGTGCGGGAATGCCCCGCAAGCCCGTTTGTGTGTCCGTGACTTTGTTCCCTGTTACAAGACGCCAAATGGATCGTGTTAGTAAATTCCCAATCCGAGACTTCAGAGGAATGCTTTTATCCTTAAAGCTAAAGCTTCTGACACCCAGGATTAAGTCATGGCTTTCTTCCATGGCATGCGAGATAGCAATAGCATCCTTCACGGAATGCTGGCCATCTGCATCAAGAGTGATACACCCGTTTAGATGGGGATACTGCACAAGGATGACATTAAAGGCTGTTTTAAGGGCGGCCCCTTTGCCTAAGTTTGAGGCATGTGTCAGAAGAGTTAGGCGAGGATTTGAAAAAAGAGGATCCTGAAAAATGGATTTATCTTTGCTCCCATCATCCACAACAACAAGAGGGGCGTTCGTTTTCTCTATGAGCTCCTGTACGACTAAAAGCAGGTGTTGGTTCGGTTCATAGGCTGGAATGATAAAACAAGATGTCATGAAATCAAGGTTTCCGCTCAGAAAAAGGAGAATAATGCCGCAAATTATGGCCCGTGTAAAGTTGGCGGGGGCGGCCTATTTTTTGAGAAGGATCTTCAATCATCTCCATCCATTGGGCAATCCATCCCACCGTGCGGGCAACGGCAAAAATTACAGTAAACATGGAGGAAGGGATTCCCATAGCTTGAAAGATAATGCCTGAATAAAAGTCCACATTCGGGTACAATTTTTTTTCAATAAAATAGGGATCTTCCAGAGCAATTTTTTCAAGCTCTTTCGCAAGATCTAAAAGAGGATCTCTTTGATGACCAAGTTCCCCCAGAACCTCATAGCATGCTTTTCTTAAAACGGAGGCGCGGGGGTCATAATGTTTATATACCCGGTGGCCAAATCCCATAAGACGGAAGGAGTCATCCTTATCTTTGGCTCGGTTGATAAATTCAGGAATGCGATCCTTATGACCGATTTCTTTCAGCATATTTAAGACAGCTTCATTGGCCCCTCCATGGGCTGGTCCCCACAGGCATGCAATGCCTGCTGCCATACAGGCAAAAGGATTGGCTCCACTTGATCCAGCAAGACGTACCGTTGAGGTCGAGGCATTTTGCTCATGATCTGCGTGAAGAATAAGGATTTTATCCAAAGCATTGGCAACGATAGGATTAACCACATAAGGCGCTGTGGGTGTTGAAAACATCATATACAGAAAATTTTCTGCGTATCCCAAATGATTTTGAGGGTACATAAAGGGTTGCCCTATAGAATATTTATAGGCCATGGCGGCAATGGTTGGCATTTTAGCAATCAAACGGTGGGAGGCGATCATGCGTTGCTGGGGGTCGCGGATATCAAGGCTATCATGATAAAAAGCAGAGAGGGCCCCTACAACGCCCACCATAATGGCCATGGGATGGGCGTCTCGGCGAAAGCCACTGTAAAAATTTCGTAATTGTTCGTGGAGCATACTATGGAGAGTGATGCTTTGATCGAAAGGCTGAAACTCTTTGTGTGTGGGAAGCTCTCCTTCCATGAGGAGGTAAGCAACTTCTAGAAAAGTACTTTTTTCAGCCAATTCTTCGATGGGATACCCGCGATGGAGTAAAATTCCCTTTTCCCCATCGATAAAGGTAATCTTAGATTCACAGCTTGCGGTCGATGTATAGCCCGGATCATAGGTAAAACAACCTGTTTCATTGTAAAGCTGGCGGATATCTAAAACAGAGGGCCCTAAGGTTCCCTGAAGAATAGGGAGGTTGACAGCTTGCGATCCCCCTGGTTGACCAGGAGTGAACTCAAGATGGGCCAATTCATGGTCTTCATCCAAAAAACGAGATGTCATCTTAAGATCCTTTTTTTTCAGAGAATGGTAACGCTGAGAGTCTTAATAATCAATTTAGAAATAGTTTTTAAATGACTAACTTATCACCCCTAATTATTCAGTGGAACAACCAGTTTTCTGGCAAGCTGTAATTTTCCTTCCCAAGCCAGGTCTTTTACCACACTCCCCGCATAAATTTGTTTGGAAGCTTCAAGTAGCAGAACCCCTGACAAGTTACGAAACCACTGATGACCCATTTTTTCCCAAGCAGTGGCTGTACTTAAAAAGATACGTGATTGAGAGGGAGGAATGTATAGAGCATGCTCAACGCGTAGAGGAGTAAAGGTGTTTTCTTGTAGAAATTGTGTGAGTTGAGACAGGCTATAGGTGTGACCTTTGGAAAAAGGTGTTTTGTCTCTCCGAGACCATAGGCCTGATCGATTGGGAACGATGATGAGTAAGCGTCCTCCATCTGCAAGAACTCGCCAGACTTCTCGAATCATCTCACGAGGATGGGAGGTAAATTCAAGGGAGTGGACAACAAGCGCAAAATCAACGGATTTATCCGCGAGAGGCAGCTGAATTTCTTCTGTTAGCACGGCTATATTGGGTGTTGTTTGAGACCAGGAAAGGGCACCTTGTTCGGCGGGCATTAAGGCTACAAGACGTTGTGCTTCTTCTCGATAATATCTTAAATAAGGTGTGGGATAGCCAAGGGCCATCATGTTTTTCCCTTTCATATCAGGCCAAAACTCACGAATTCTGCGGCGAATCATGCGGCGCGCCACATGCCCTAAGCGGGTTGCATAAAAATCACGCAAGTCAATGACATCACACCACATGGGCACTCCTTTCCTGGGGAAGTTTACCACAGAAAGGAGGAAATGTTAGATTGTTAATGACAGGGTAAGTTTATATACTTTTGTAGCGGGAGATGGAGGGGTACTTATCTGACAGTTTTTTGTCTCCTTTCCTATTTGTTTTGTCATCCCCGGCTTAGAAGTTCTTGATTTGCAAAGCAAATCTTAGAACTTTTTGATCGGGGATCTTCTAGAAGCGATAAGGTGTTTCACCAAGATCCCCGACGAAGGACTGCTAATATTTTTCTTTGAAAAATAAAGCCTTCCTAGCTCGGGGATGACAAGCCCTTGAAAACTGTCAGGTTAAGAGAAAGTTAGAAAAAAGTGCACAAGCCAATAGAAAAAATCACAGAAGAAGACGCCAAGGAAGAACTTCGCCGTCTTGCAGAACTTATCGCTTATCACGATCGCCTTTATTATCTTGAAGATCAGCCCGAAATCAGCGATGCAGATTATGATGCGTTGCGCTTACGTAATGCGGCCCTTGAAAAGAAATTTCCTCATCTTATACGTGAGGATAGTCCAAACTTACGAGTGGGAGCCCCTCTCTTAGGGCCCTTCAAAAAAGTTCAACATCGCAAAGAAATGCTCTCTCTTGATAATGGCTTTGAGGATCAAGATGTACATGACTTTATGGAGCGTATTCGGCGGTTTTTAAATATTCCTCCTGAAACCCCCATTGAGCTTGTGGCCGAGCCTAAAATTGATGGGCTCTCTGCAACCCTTGAATATCAAAAAGGCCTATTTGTTCTGGGGGCCACGCGAGGGGATGGAACAGAAGGGGAAGATATCACAGAAAATTTGAAGACGCTTAAGGATATCCCCGCATTGATTGCGGCACAAGACTTTCCGAATGTGACAGAAATTCGGGGGGAAGTTTATATGCGTCACGAGGATTTCCTGGCCATGAATCAGGAGCGGGAAGCTCAAGGACAGCCTTTTTTTGCCAATCCTCGAAATGCGGCGGCAGGCTCTGTGCGCCAGTTGGATTCAAGTGTGACGGCAAAGCGTCCGCTTAAGTTTTTTGCCTATGCGTGTGATGAGTATGCACCCTTTCATGTTAAAACTCATTGGGAGTTTCTGGAAAAGCTTAAGGAATGGGGGTTTGTGGTGAATCCCCTTGCCAAACTGTGCTCGACGGTGGATGAAGTGCTTGCCTACTACCATGAGCTGGAGAGTAAACGCACCACTCTTCCTTATGATATTGATGGCATTGTCTATAAGGTAAATCGGATCGATTGGCAAAATCGCATGGGATCTTCAACCCGTGCACCACGCTGGGCCTTGGCCCATAAATTTCCTGCGGAACAAGCGCAAACTCACCTTAATGATATTCTGATTCAAGTGGGGAGGACAGGGGCCCTTACTCCCGTTGCCATCCTTCAACCTGTAACCGTGGGAGGAGTTGTTGTTTCTCGAGCAAGCCTTCACAACGAGGATGAAATTGCACGCAAAGATGTGCGTGTGGGAGATACGGTTGTTATTCAGCGCGCAGGGGATGTCATTCCGCAAGTTGTACGTGTTGTTGGAGAAAAGAGAGGATCTGATTCGCACCCCTTTTCTTTTCCCCATACGTGTCCTGTTTGTGGGTCTCATGCTGTTCGTTTGCCTGGAGAAGTTGCGCGTAAATGTATAGGAGGGCTTATATGTGGCGCTCAAGCAGCGCTGCGGTTGCGCCATTTTGTCTCACGAGATGCTTTTGATATTGAGGGATTTGGATCGAAACATGTGGAAGCTTTTTATAAAGAAGGGCTGATTCATTCTCCGGCTGATATTTTTACCTTAGAAGAGCGTGATCGGCAGAGCTTAACGCCTTTGCGCAATCGAGAAGGGTGGGGCGATCTTTCTGCAAAAAACCTGTTTAAGGCGATTGCCTCTCGACGCAAAATTCCCCTTCATCGCTTTATTTATGCCCTGGGTATTCCTCAAGTCGGGCAAGCCACAGCCAAGCTTTTAGCGCGGCACTATGTGTCCTATGAGATGTGGCAAGAAGCGATGAGAGCTGCAAAAAATCCGGAAAATGAAGCGTATATTGATCTTATGTCTATTGATGGCGTAGGGCCCAGCGTGTCAGCAGATCTTATTGCTTTTTTTGATGAGCCTCATAATCGGGAGGTTTTGGCGTCGCTTTTAAAAGAAGTAACCGTTGTGGATGAAAAACCGCTTGCAGCAAGCTCAAGTATTTTTGCAAATAAAACCATTGTGTTTACGGGAGCCCTCACGCACATGACCCGTGTGGAAGCAAAGGTGCGGGCCGAAGCCTTGGGGGCTAAAGTGGCTAGCTCAGTTTCAGCCAAAACAGATTATGTGGTCGTGGGGGAAGATCCAGGCTCAAAAGCCAAATCCGCCAAAGAGCTTGGTGTTCCCATTCTTACGGAAGAAGAGTGGTTAAAGGCGGCGAGAGGCTTATAATAATTCACAGCGACCCATCCTATAAGCCCACAAAACATAAGATAAAAACCGGGGGCATAAGCAGCACTTGTTAAAGCAACGAGCGTTGCGGCTATCAACGGGGTCGTCCCTCCAAAAAGAGCTTCTCCACAGGATATGCCGAGAGCCATTCCACTATAGCGTTGGGCAGTGGGGAAGACTTTAGTTGCGAGAAAGGCTCCCGCCGGGGCTACGTACATGGCACTGCAAAAGGTGAGGATAAGCTGAGCCAATAGGATCTTTGTCAGAGAAAGATCGTAGCTGATGAATGAAAAAACGGGCCAAGCGGCAAGGCTGATCAGAATTGCTCCCGCACTCATCATTTTTTTAAGACCAACTTTGTCTGAAAAATATCCCATAATGGGAATAAAAATTATCAAAAAGACAAGCATTCCAATGTTGAGCAACATACTATGGGACGGGGAAACATTAAGTTGAGAGGCTAAGCTATTTATATAAACAGAAATCATATAAAAAGGGGCAAGGGTGGACGCTCCAATCCCAAAGGCACAGAGTAAATTACGTTTTTGATGTTTTAAAATATCTACCAAAGGAGAGTGGCTAAGCTGATGGTGGTGAGCAAGATTTATAAAGCTTGGGCTCTCATCAAGCTCTTTGCGAAGGTAAAACCCCACAAGACCAAAGGCAAATCCCATAATGAATGGAATCCGCCAGGCCCAGGGTGGCATTATGTCCATAAGGCAGATTGCGCCGAGCCCTGTGCCGATAATGGCGCCTGCTAAGCTTGAAACAGGAAGTAAACTACAGGTAAACCCTGGTCGATTATGACCTGTATACTCTGCAATCAGGACGGTGGCTCCTGTGTATTCTCCCGCGGTGCAGGCCCCTTGGAGGAGGCGGCATAAAATAATGAGAAGCGGCGCCCAGTATCCTATCTGTGAGTAAGGAGGCAAAAGGCCGATAGCCAGGGTCGGAAGTGTAATTAAGATCACAGATGTTAGAAGGGCCCGTTTTCGTCCATAAAGATCTCCTAAATGACCAAAGATAAGGCCACCGAGGGGGCGCATCAGAAAGCCCGCTGCCAAGGCTCCAAAGCTTGCAATTTTTGAGGTAAGAGGATCATCCGAGGGAAAATAAAGGGGGGAGAGAAAAGCCGCAAAAAAACCATAAAGAGTGAAATCATAGTATTCTAAAGCGTTGCCGATTGTGGCAGCAAAAAGCATCTTTTTTTTCATAAAGGCATCTCCCTTTCTTGTATTTATAGCAACATCAAGAATAATGACTTAATACCATGCTGTTTTTGTGTTTGCACGTCTTCTCTTATCAGGTAGTATTTTTCTTCTTGCATCACTTGGTAAAACCTGATGTTCTTCTTTGCAACATTTTAAAATAGTTGTGTCTAGAGAATGAGCCGACCCCCTTCTTCTTTGAAACTCATTTCCTTGAATCTTGAAAAAGATCGGCATTTTGAGCGTGTGCTTCCTTTTCTGAAACAAGAAAAACCAGATGTTGTGTTTCTTCAAGAAGTTCTTGAAAAGGATATGATTTTGCTTGAAAGCACCCTCAAGATGAAGGGCTTCTTTACGATTCTTGAGAGTTTTATGTGGAAAGGGTGTCGGGAACCAGGAGGGCAAGCGACTTTAACGAATCTGCCTCTTATAAGGAGACAGGATACTTATTATAGAGGAGAGGAGGACTTTCCTCCTTTTATTGAGTTAACTCCTGGATGTGCTGAAAAAATCAATCGAGCCTTGAGCCTTATAAACGTTGTTAAAGACGGCCAGACGTATTGTTTAGCCCACACGCATTTTACCTGGGCACCGGATGGCAAGCCTTCTGCAAAACAAGAGCATGATTTAGACGTTCTTTTTGATATTCTTTCCCCTCTCTCTGAGTTTGTGCTGTGTGGAGATTTTAATGCTCCTCGAGGTACTCCCATTTTTGATAAGCTTGCCGCAAAGTTTAAAGATAATATCCCCTCTTATGTCACAACGACCCTTGATAAAAAATGGCACAAAGCGGGAGATCTTCACCTTGTTGTTGATGGGGTGTTTACGACTCCTCAGTACCATGTAGAGTCCATAACCCTTGTTGATAACCTGAGTGATCACTTTGCGATTGTTGCAAACCTTAGGCATGAAAGGTAAGAGTCTTGATGACAGCAGATGTTTTAAAAATTGTTTCCTTGAATACAGAGCAAGATCGCCATTTTGAGCGCATTATCCCTTTTCTTAAAGAGCACAAACCGGATGTGGTTTTGCTCCAAGAGGTGCTGAATACAGACATTTCGTTTTTTGAAGAAAACCTTAACATGAAAAGTTTATTCTCTCCGTCCAATTATCTTGTTCGAAAGGACAGACTTCCTCAAATTGGCCTTGTGACACTTTCAGCTCTCCCCATGACAAACTATAGTGCTTATTACAGAGGGAGAGAGGATGAGCTTCCTGTGATTATAGAAGGAGACGCAGAAAAAATGGCGCGCTCAATTGTGGTCACACATGTAACTAAAAATAACACGCCTTTTTGTTTGGTGAATGTGTATTTTACGTGGTCCTCCGATGGCAAACCCACTGAGATGCAGTATCACGATCAAAAGGCTTTGCTAAAGTTGTTGTCTCCCCTTCCAGAATTCATTTTGTGTGGAGATTTTAATGCGCCTCGAGGAACGCCTATTTTTGATGGGTTTGCCGCGCAGTATAAGGACAATATCCCGCCTCACATCACCACCACCATTGATAAAAATTTACACCGGGCAGGCGACCTTAATATTGTTGTTGATGGAGTCTTCACAACACCCGCCTATCACGTGACGTCGATCGAGCTGTTCGATGGACTGAGCGACCACTGGGGCGTTGTGGCGGAGGTGGTGCTTCAGAATGCGTAATAATATTGTTATTCGCCGCCTAATGCTAAGACTTTTTTAGCAACCCTGAGGATCCGTGAAACAATTCTGTTCCAGCTTTCTGTCGGAAGCTTCCTTAACGGTTTCACTTTCATTCATAAGTTTTGGAGAAGCTTTTGTAAGAGGTTCAGGAGCCTTAATAGTTTTAAACTCGGCCTTGTTTTCTGCTGCTTGCGCAAATGAAAGAGACGTCATTAGAACAAGACTGCTCATTAAGTATATGCTGATTGTTTTCATCGTTCTCTCCCTAGATTGTGAGTTTACTTTAGAATAATAACATGTGTGGCTTAAAAAGTGATTAACAAGAGGTGTAAAGTTTGTTAAGATAGCCAAAAATAACATGCTTTTTCGAAACTTAAGCTAAGTTATTACAGGGGAGAAATGATGGATTACAAATCCATTCTTAAAATAAATCTTTTCTTGATATTATTTTCCTTGTCTTTGCATCCTGCAGGGGCGATGGAGGATATTGAAGACACAACCCCCGTCTTACCTCATCATTCGCCTACTGAACAATCGCGTCTTCTTATACAAGAAGTCGATGACCACCACGAATCTTCCTCTGCCAGAGAGTTGCACGTCATAAATTGGACAGAGAAGGTTAGAACAATAAATGACAGACTCCAAATCTTGCGCACGCCAGAGGAAGGACTTCCTCTTCAAACCGCCTTAGTGAAATATAGGAGGGCGCAGCTCATACTCGGAGAACACGAAGAATCTAGAGAGTCTGAAACGGCACGTCCTTTTTTAATACTTCGTAGCCTGGAGCCTGTGGTGTTTGATAAGCAGGTTGAGCCTAGAAAAATTGCACGCTGTTGTGCTTCACCCGTGCGCACTCTGCTGAAATGGGGTGGGGCAGCAGTAGGATTTGTTGTGGTCTCTCTCGTTAACTCTGGTCTTAAAAATGGAGTTTATGGCAACTTTTTTAATCCGACAAATTCTCATGATAGTTGGTATAGTCCAGGAGGGCCAGTATCTACGGGTGTGACAGTGCTTTCTTTTGTCATAGATGGTCCTATGGGAGCAAAACTTGGGTATGATTTTGTAGATTCTATGTTAGAGAGACCGAGGTCATCGCTCCTTCGTGTACAAGATGAGGAAGTGGGAATGTTGTTAACTGAAGCACGTCTTTCTCAGAAACCTTTCTGGCGTCGTGCTTTTGAAGTTTTGCTTGTTCCTGGAGTTGCAATTTTTGGTCTCTTGCCAGTAGCGCCTTACCTTGGATATGAAAAAAGATATCTTCCGATTGCCCTCCCATTCGCTCTTGTTGCATGGGTGTACTTTGGAAAACCTTATTATGGCAAAGGAAAACGGATCTTAAAAAAACTATACACAGATAGTTTCTCTAGTAGAGATCACCGTACAAAAGAAATTCGCCGAGCTCTTGATGCAAGCCTTGGTGAACTCGAAGATCTGCTTCGTGTAGACAAGCGCACAAAACGCAACAAAAATAAATTACTAAATTCCGTATGGACTATTCTTGATGAGAGGACGCGTCATTTTGGTAAAGACGGACGTATTCAAGATCTTGATGAAGAGGAAACAGCTTCAGCCTTGAGTACTTTGTTTCTGACTCTTCTTGTCGCGAATGAGTCTCCCGAAAATGAATATGAAAAAAATTGGAATAACGCGCTTGCACAGCAAAATATTAAAGAAAAACTTTTTAAAGATAGGGCTGCAGGCTGGGGTGCAAATGTAGTGGCACCCATTGCTGTATATGGGCTCATTCCTATGGTAAAGTATCTTATTTCAAAACCTCTTCAGGTTTATGGTGTCCCACAATCTATTGCTGATCCCATAGGTTATACTGTGGCGGGTCTCTGTGTCCCGAGACTGCTTTTGGATCGTCAATTTCATGTAGAGACCTTTACGAAAATAGCCCATCCATTAACGCCCATGCCAGATGATAATGTAGGTGTTAGAACTAGTTTAAAACTAGTGTACGGCACAGCGTATACTGCTTTTAATATACTTTTCTTTTACATTGCTTATCAGTTGAGCGATGCGGGAGTTGGGCCTCTATCTTATCTGACGCTGATAACGACTATGATAACCTATCTTTCTCTATTGTATAATTATGTGTCAGAGGAAGTTGATGATATGATTACAGATGTTCAAACAAGAGACACCGAGACTCCCAGTTTAGAGCAAAAAAGAGCCCAAGTTAATAAGTTTCTTAAACACTCCAGGGAGCTCGTCTATGAGGATCTGTCTGATTACTCGGGGCTTGAATTATCCAAAGTGATCTTTAGAGGAAACTAACTTAAAAAAAATGAGGTTTTCATAGGAACTTCACGGACGAGACTCCTCGAGTAAAAGATGCTGCTTGATTTCAATAGATCTAAAGCTTATATCCTTATTAATTAAAGTTAGAAGAGCAAATTGGAAAATTATTTCCCGGGTTGTCATCCCCGAACAATCATTGTCATGCTGAACTTGTTTCAGCATCTCATTGTCAAAGAGATCCCGAAATAAATTCGGGATGACAGCCGGAGAAAATGACAAGGATGGGGTGAACTTTGTAATTCCCTTAGGAGTATTTTTAATATGGATAAAGCCCTTGCGAATGAAGACCTAGCTCCTGTTACAGAAAAACAAAAAAATTGGACAATATTTAACTTTTTTACCCTTTGGGTTGGAATGTCTGTTCAGATTCCAACCTATATGATGGCGTCATCTCTTATTGAAGGCGGAATGAATTGGCTCCAGGCTCTGGGGACTATTTTTTTAGGGAACATCATCGTCCTTGTTCCTATGATTCTTAATGGTCATGTGGGAGCGAAATATGGCATTCCCTATCCGGTATTTACACGCGCAAGCTTTGGAATTTTGGGATCTAACATTCCAGCCTTATTAAGAGCCTTAGTGGCGTGTGGATGGTTTGGGATTCAAACCTGGATAGGAGGGACCGCCATTTATACCCTCGTGCTCCAACTCTGGCCAGAGGCACGAGCTTTCACAGGTGAAATGATGGGGGTGGGTGTTATTCCTTTTGCTTGTTTTATGGCTTCCCCTTCTTAATTCTAGGGGGAATCGCCCTCCTTTATTGGGCGTATATGAATGCTGATGGAATTTCCAAGGTTTTTCAAACAACCTCTCACTTTGAGACCACATCTGCGTTTTATCAATTTTTCTTCCCTGCCTTAACCGGCATTATTGGGTTTTGGGCCACCTTAAGCCTTAATATTCCCGATTTTACACGATATGCGAAAAATCAACGGGCTCAAGTTCTTGGGCAATTGTTTGGATTGCCAACTACAATGACTTTTTTTGCTTTTATTGGCGTCGCCGTTACCAGCTCTACCCTTGCTATTTATGGCGACGCTATTTGGGACCCCATCGTTCTTATTCAAAAATTCGATAGTCCTGTTGTCGTTATCTTTGCTGTCATTACCATTTTAATGGCAACATTGACGACAAACGTTGCGGCCAATGTTGTAGGCCCTGCCAATGACTTTTCCAATTTGGCCCCAAAATATATCAATTTTAAAAGGGGAGGGCTTATCACAGGTATCCTTGGAATTGTTATGATGCCATGGAAGCTGCTTGCGGATCCAACGGGATACATTTTTACGTGGCTTATTGGGTATTCTGCCTTGCTTGGTCCCATTGCAGGAATCATTCTGGTGGATTATTTTGTGATTCGTCGGACAGTCTTAAACCTAAATGCGCTATATCAACGTGACGGAGTGTATAGCTATTCTAAAGGCTATAATCCCAAAGCCATGACAGCTCTTATTCTGGGGATTCTTCCCAATATCCCAGGCTTTCTTGCCCAGATACAAGTGTGTCATCTTAGTCCAGCCTTTGAATTTTTTGTTCCCCTTTACCACTATGCTTGGTTTATAGGCCTCTTTATCTCAGGACTCAGCTATGGGCTTATGATGGCGTCTGAAAAACGGTCAACGCAGGATCTCGAGGCACAACCCGCTTTTGCTTAAGGGGGCATAAATAAAAACTTGTTTTTAATGCACCCCTACTTTTTTTGATCATCATCTTTCGCGCCTATTTTTTAACGATAAACGATAAAAAATGATTGACTTAAGGTGAATTCTTGATTATGTTGCCCTCACGTAAACCTAACTAGTGAGGGGACTCATGACACGCATTCAAAAAGTCAGTTCTTATCTTTTAATCATTTCTAACCTTCTGCTGATAGCCTTGCCGCTCTTTATATTAAGCTTATGGTTGTTTATGGAGACGCTCCCGATTAAAGAAGCCATTTCGGAAGGTCTCTTTTTTGATTTTGTTCGTACACCTGAAGGTGTGGTCAATCTTTCCATGATTAAATGGAATCCTCTCACAAAATTCATTGGTTTTATGGCAAGCTTTGTTGGATTATTACCTATCCTTTTGGGTCTCTTTGTTTTAAAGGCTGTCTTTCGAAAATATCAAAAAGGCGAGATTTTCAATGCCTACAATGCTCGGTATTATAAGTACTTGGGATGGCTTTTTTTTCTAAATGCACTCATTGCAAGGCCTTTGAGTGATATGTTAGAGGTCCTTGCGGTGACGCTCTCGAATCCACCGGGTCATCGCTATATTACGCTCGGTTTTGGGACTCCTAACGTGGAAGGACTTCTCTGTGGGTTAGTCATCATTGTTATCTCATGGGTCATGGTTGAAGGGTACAAACTTCAAGAAGAACAAGAGTTCGTCATATAAGGGAAGGAAGTTACACATGGGAATTGTGGTTAATCTTGACGTAATGTTGGCAAAGAGGAAAATGAAGCTCCAGGATTTAGCGGAAATCATTGGCATTACGGTTCAAAATCTGTCCATCTTAAAAACGGGAAAAGCGAAAGCCGTTCGTTTTGCAACCTTAGGGAATATTTGTGAAGCCCTCAATTGCCAGCCGGGCGATATTTTAGAATTTAAGATGGAGGGGTAGGAGAAGACCTTGATTGAGATAAAACCATGACCTTCAAAAATAACTGGGAAAAGACGGACCAACAGCTTCAGATTTCAGGGCACACCATTCAAGCTATGGTGGAGCTTTCTCTACCAGAGAAAAAACTGGCGTCTTATGAGGTGATCTCTGGAGGATGTGCCAATCTCAATATTAAAATTAATCTGGTCAATGAGCAGAAGCCCTTTATTTTAAGGATTTATGTGCGTGATAAAGCGGCTGCATACCGAGAACAAAAGCTCGCTCAGCTTTTAAAAGAAGCTGTCCCCCTGCCTGATATTTATTTTATAGGGGATTGCGAGGGGTATCGCTATGCAATTACAGAATACATGTCGGGAATGAGCTTGCGTGATCTTCTCCTTAATCATCCCCATGAAAGCATGCAAAATGTTATGGGTGAAGCAGGCCAGATTTTAAGTGCTATTCAAAGTCATGAATTTTCAACTTCTGGCTTTTTTGATGCTGATCTTAAGGTCAGTCATCCAACATCAAGACAAAGCTATATTACAGAAGCGCGAGATTGTTTAACTCATCCAACTGTGGTGACGCAATTTGGGAAAGAAAATATTGCAACAATCGAAGCCATCCTGACTCAATATGGCCTTCTTTTTCCAGGCGAAGATCAAACACATCTTGTGCACGGAGACTATGATCCAGCGAATATTCTGGTTGATAAAATTGAGGGTCAATGGAAAATCACGGCTCTTTTAGATTGGGAATTTGCCCATTCGGGATCAACCCTTTGTGATGTTGCTAACATGCTGCGCTATGCCCATCATATGCCACCCATTTTCGAAGACGCATTTCTTCAAGGCTTAAGGCAAGGGGGTGTAATCCTTCCCGAAAACTGGCGCGTCAGTGTTCACCTTCTGAATTTACTGTCTCTCCTTCAGGTTCTTGCTAGACGTCCTGCAGAAGAGCGTCCGAATCAATGTGTGGATATTCGTGAGTTGATTAACCATATTATTTTGAGTCTGAAAGAAACACTTTGTGACGTACGATTTTTACAACAAAGGGATATCCCTCTCATTGTGGCTGCCTTTACGGATATAGGGTGGAATAAGCCAGCCTCTCTCTATCAAAAATATTTGGAAGAACAAGAGACTGCTCAACGATGCGTCTGGGTGGTCTTCAAAAAGGATGTTTTTGCAGGATACGTGACTCTCAAATGGCAGTCTGGGTATGTTTCCTTTAATAAAAGAGGCATTCCTGAAATCTCTGATCTCAATATTTTGCCACAGTTTAGAAAACAAGGGATTGCTTCACAGTTGCTTGAACTTGCTGAGACAGAAGCGCAGAAGAAAAGCACTATTGTAGGTATAGGCGTTGGGTTATCGGCTGACTATGGAGAGGCTCAAAAACTCTACGTTAAAAGAGGATATATCCCTGATGGAAAAGGCATTACTTATAAGTATGAAACTGTGCCTTTTGGAACAGACATGATAAAGGCAGAAAATAAGAACGACTATTATCAAGCCTTGATAGATAAAAAAACGGATTATGAAGGCGTTTTTTATGTGGGTGTTAAAACAACTGGTGTTTTTTGCCGTCCGACATGCTCTGCAAGGAAGCCAAAATTTGAGAACTGTGAATTTTTTGAAACGGCGCAGCAAGCTCTTCTGGCGTCATTTCGGCCTTGCAAGCGGTGTAATCCCTTGTCTCATCCCAATCATGTGTCAGAGCTCGTCCAAAAGCTTGTTGAATCAGTTGAAAACAATCCATCCAAACGCTGGAAGGATAAAGATTTTCAGGAATTATCTATTGATGCCTCAACGGCACGTCGTCAGTTTAAAAAGCGGTTCGGAATGACTTTCGTTGAATATGCACGGGCTCGACGTATGGGACTCGCTATGAAACAAATCCGAGAGGGAGATGCCGTCATTAACGCCCAGCTTGATGCTGGATATGAATCCGGGAGTGGTTTCAGAGATGCATTTTCTCGTATTATGGGAACAGCCCCAGCTTTATTAGGACAAAGTAAAATTCTAAAGACAGCTTGGCTAGATACAAAGCTCGGTCCAATGATCGCCATCGCAGATGAAGACGCTCTTTTTTTATTAGAATTTATAGATCGAAGAGGTTTGGAACGAGAGATTGAGCGTTTGCGAAAGAAAATGAAATCACCAATCATTCCAGGGATGACAGATCCAATTCGTTCTATTGAAACTGAACTGGCTGAGTATTTTGAAGGAAAATTGCAGGAATTTAAAACACCGCTCTTTCTTCTGGGGTCTCCTTTTCAAAAGGGAGTTTGGGAAGAATTACAAAGCATTCCTTTCGGGGAAAGGCGGTCTTATGCTCAGATTGCAAGAAATATAGGAAGAGATTCCGCTTATCGAGCTGTCGCTAATGCTAATGGGGCCAACCAGATCGCTATTGTTATTCCCTGTCACCGTGTTATTAACACGAATGGTGATTTTGGGGGATATGGGGGAGGCATCGCTCGCAAAAAATGGCTTATTGCCCATGAAAAGGAATATAAATGAGCATCTTGATAAGCGACGTCAAAATTCGATGTTTTGGTGGAGAACCTGGAAAAGAATTCTATGCAGAGTATCACGATCATGAATGGGGGGTTCCTTCCCATGATGATCAGCACTTGTTTGAAATGCTCATCTTGGAAGGAGCTCAAGCCGGACTGAGTTGGGAAACGGTGCTTAAAAAACGAGAGGGGTATCGCAGAGCCTTTCATGGCTTTGATCCTGTTAAAGTGGCCACCATGAGCGATGATGAATTGGAAGCCTTGCGCCAAAATCCAGAAATTATCCGCAATCGATTGAAAATATATGGAACACGACAGAATGCGCTTGTTTTTCTGCGTATTCAGGAAGAATTTGGTTCTTTTGATCGTTATGTTTGGAATTTTGTAGACGGGAAGCCTCACAAAAATAATTGGAAGCAATTAAAGGATGTTCCCGCCAGAACTCCCATGAGCGATGCTTTGTCTAAGGATTTGAAAAAACGTGGGATGACTTTCGTTGGTTCAACAATTGTGTACGCCTTCATGCAGGCAGTGGGTATGGTTAATGATCATATAACAGAGTGTTGGTGTCGCGTGAGTTGAGATGCTTGCTCGTAGTTAAAATGTAATGTAAGTTAATAAAAAAATTCATCATTTACAGAAACTGGCATCATGGAAAAAGGTCTTTATTATCTTGCCATCCCTTATCAAGGGTCTGAGGAAGAAAAAAAATATCGTACTGAGTTTTCTCTCAAGGTAACTACGGAATTTCTTCGCCAAGGGATTCATTTGTTTTCTCCTGTTATTTATGTGAATAAAATAGCTGAAGAACTCGGCTTGTCCTCCCTAGAAAAACGCAGAGAAATTATAATGCCCTATCTCTTTGATTTTTTAAAAGTTTCAAAAGGATTGATTCTCATCAAGATTGATGGGTGGCAAAAGTCATGGGGCGTGCAGCAAGAGCTGAAGTTTTGTCGGGAAGCTCACATTCCTGTCTTCACTATGCAGGCTGATGAAATAGCTAAAAATCTTCCAAAGATCCTCTCTGCCTCTTTAGGTCAGCTGCAGTTAAGCAGTCTTTTAGAAAAGGTATGACAATACTAAAACGTGAGATGCGAAAAGTTTTTTGGGACAATCCCTATCAGTGCAGCTTAATGACTCACGTCGCCTCAGTGGAAGATAATCGCATCTTGTTAGAAGACACAATTGCTTTTTCTTTTTCAGGGGGCCAAGAAAGCGATAAAGCCTCTCTGAATGAACATGCCATTCTTAACTCAGAAATAGAAGGAAACCTTATTTACTATACCCTTGAAGAAGGGCATGGACTTTGTCCTGGAGATACAGTGACCATGACAATTGATTGGCCACGACGCTATAGGCTCATGCGACTCCATTTCGCAGCTGAGCTCATCCTTGAACTTGTGACGCGCAAGCTGGGTCTCGAAAAAATTGGAGCGCATATTGCTGAGACAAAAGCGCGTATAGATTTTGTCTTTGATAAAAATATTTCCTCCATTTTTGATGACATCTTAGCTGAGTATAATGCAATAATAAGGAGAGATGAGCTCATTAAAACTGGCTTTTCCAATAAGGCAACCCAAAGGCGTTTTTGGAAAATTGATGGCTTTGCTGAGGTGCCGTGTGGAGGAACCCATGTTAAGTCAACAGCTGAAGTTGGATGTGTCACTTTAAAAAGAGTCAATATAGGTGGCTCAAAAGAAAGAATTGAGATTAGCCTCGTTGATGATTCAATCGGGCAATAAAAAGTGTGTTCAAGTAAAATTTAATTAACGCCGTTATAAAAACTTGCTTTTCTGAATCATGCAGGATGATGAAGGAGACTCTTACTGGTTTTTAGGGAAAATCTAAGTGACTGAATTAAATCGTATTATCATTATTGGCAATTCAGGGTCGGGGAAGTCCTGGTTAGGAAAGGTTTTATCTCAAAGAAGGAAAATTCCCTTGTTCCATATGGATGAAATCAGGTGGGATAAAAGTGGCTATGAAATTCGTCGTTTGGCCTCTGATATAAACAAGGATCTTGACGCCATTAAAAAACAGGACCAGTGGATTCTAGAAGGTGTGTTTGGGAAAATGGCAGACCTGTGTCTTCCTTTTGCGACTCTTCTCATTTGGTTGGATTTACCCTGGGAGGAATGTAAGAAAAACCTGCTTTCTCGCGGACCTCAGTTTGAAAATCATCTCAATCCTGAGGAAAAGGAAAAAGCCTTAACAAAGCTTATTGAGTGGGCTTCTGAACATGAATCTAGAGAAGATGCAAACTCCTGGAGTTTTTTTAATACTCTTTACAGCGACTTCAAAAACAAGAAAGTATGTCTTCGAAGTCGTGCAGATGTCATACACTTTCTTAATGCTGTGTATAGAGAAGACAAAGCGTCATGAGCATCCCAGCTTATACAATTCGAGAGGCAACTGAACGAGATGCGGAAGACATCGCTTTCGTTCATGTCACCTCTTGGAAGACGAGCTATGCTGGAATTATCGACCCGTCTTTCCTAGAGAATATCAGCTATGATAGACGCCTTGCTTCATGGAAAGAGATATTACAGTCAAAAAATAGGCAGCAATTAGTGGCATTGATTGAAGAGAAAATAGTTGGGTTTGCAGGCTTTGGTCCGATACGTTCTCCATCACACCTTGAGCAACATCCGGAAGATATGGAGGCGAGCATTGGCGAAATCTATGCCATTTACCTTTTGGAACAACACAAAGGACAAGGAATTGGTAAGGCCCTCTATAAGCAGTGTAGAAACTGGTTTTTTCAACATAAGATGGAGACTTTTGTGACTTGGGTCTTAGCCAACAATCACCGGGCAAGGCATTTTTACGAAAAGGAAGGAGGCAAAGTTATAGGTGAGAAAACAATCTCCTTCGGTGACAAAGATTATCAAGAAGTCTGTTACTTGTTTGTAACCCAGAGAGTCTAAAACTATGCTCAAGCAACATTTTGACGATTTTAATCCTTATCAGACTTTTCCTGTTGACTCAGTTTTGAAAGTTATTGGCGATGTCAAAATAGTCCTTAATGGGTGTGTGACGGAGTCTTGCATGGAAGACCATGTATTGGATCGCCTCTCATTTGCTCTAGGAGGCGGGAGTTTTTCTGATTGCTCATGCCTTGGTGAGGCCATTATTTTAAATCAGATTGGTTATACGAGTCACGTAAGCTCTCCCCCTCATTTGCTAACAATTAAAGGGGAAAAGGATCTAAGAAGTCCTTTTCTGATGGGTATCGAAAAAGGGGGGAGTCCCTCTGCTCTTTTACACATAGACGTGCAGACAGGAATTGGTCTCGAGCAGCTTTTTGAGCGTATAGGACAACGATTTCCTGCGTATGCGTTTGTTGGATGCTTCTTATTTGACACTCTTTCTTGTACATACCTAAAAAAAGCTCCCATATTTCAAGAATCCATCAATGAGAATGTAGGAAAGTATTGGGCGACAGCGGAAAAACACTCACCCTGTTATGCTTATGTCTTTGGTGTTGTTGTTACAGAAAAAGGGAGACATTCTTTTTCTAATGAATTGTTGCAAAAGGCTTTTTATGTCAATCCTCTTGAAAAAAACAAAGGACAAATACTTAGCCATACGCATGCCGCGTTAATTGAAATACCTCCCGTCTTTCTAGATTTGAAACAAGATCTGCGTTTTTATGAAGCTTTAGATCCATCATTCGTTACGGGGGTGCGTCATGTTTTGACAGATTCTATTGCGAAAGAGGGATTAGTGGCCCTTTTTGAGCTCAGAAAAGAGTAAGGGTGTCTTCTTCAGGTTTCGTATGAACTCACACATTCTTCCTCATTAAATAACATGTAAGGCCCCATTTCCAATTGGGAATCACTGCTATGTCTTCAAAACCACAGGTTAAAAAGAAAGTGTGGGCATTTTGAAAATACGTATTCAGCTGCATTTCTTTAGCCTTGTTTTTAGTTGCAAAAAGGTGGGCTTCTTGAAGGAGTTTTTTCCCAACTCCTTGTCCCCTAAAAGTCGGTTCAACCCAAATTGAATCCAGCCAGAGAATATGGTCATGCTGTTCAATGCTTATACCTCCCACAAATGTGCTGCCGCTTGTGACATAAATACTGTGGTTTGTAAAACCCTCAGGATTTCCTGTGAGTTGAGCGCATTCTTTGCGAAGTCCAGACGCAATTTTCTTGTTCCAGTCAGGATTATCTAACGTTGTAAGAGAAAAAGAGGTCATCGCAATTTTTTCCTTGTATAAGCCCTTTTTAATGTTTCCAGATATTCCTCAATGGGGGCAAGCCCCATCTCCTGACGATGCTCATTAAGATTGTTTGAGCTGCCCTCAAATGGCAAAAGCTCAATTTGATTGTTCTCGATTTTTGCTTGGGTTCCATACCGTTGTTTTAAACCATGATTCACAGCGACACGATCGTACAGATAAGCGTAATTTTTCCTATCGGTTTCATTAAGTGGCCATAGCTTTTCCAAAGTAGAAACACACCTTTTTTGAAAATTTGGATCACGATCCGCATGCTGCACAAGAAGCCAAGCTTGATGATCAGCTTCTTTGCCAAATTTTGAGATAGTGATCCAGCCATATTGCTTGAGAATGGCTTTTAGATGCTCGGTGTGAAAACGGTCAATGTGTTCAAGAAGCTTGCGTATTTTTGGATTATTCACATCCTCCATAAATAAATTTCTGACGTCTTGATCGAGATCCACCATGAGGACAAGCTGTTGTTTTACGCCGTCGATAGTCTCAAGAGATTCGGAATTCAGAAGTTGCCTCACCGTTGTAACTTTGTTCTCTAAGGTTTCTAACCTTTCCTCGACCTCACAAGCCCATAGGGATAATGAGGAGCTTAGTATAAGCGCCATCAATAAAAACTTTATTTTCATTCAATTCCCTCACAGACTAACCTGATGGAATGTTTGATCCCTTATTTATATTTTGCCGTACGGTTTGAAGAAGTCAAATTTTTTTTGTAGTGTTGATTGGCCATTTTCTCCTATATATGAAGGGCTCCTTTCCCAAATAAAAACGTAGACCATGACCCACAAGATTTCAGCAAAACAAGTGACCTTATTCATTTGGAAAATAGCGCGCTCTTTTCCAGGAGGGCTTGCTGTCATCATGATCACGACTCTTGCCTATGCCATTGATTTTTCTGTAAGGCCTTACATTTTAAAAATCATCTTAAACCGAGTCAGTGAAGTTCCTTCTTCCTCTGTTTTTGACTATTTGTGGGCTCCCGCGGTTGCTTATCTGGGGATGTTTTTTATCCCGAATGTGGCTTTTCGAGTCTATGAATATGTTGTTGAAATCCACATGATTCCTCGAATGAGGCAAAAGATTGCAACTGTTGGCATTGGAATGTTGCTCGACCAAAGTCAGGACTATTATCAGCGGCATTTTGCAGGAAGCCTCACAAATAAAATTAATGACTTAACAAGTAGTATTCCTGACATTATCCAAAAAATTGAACGTTTTTTGAGATACGTTTTTGCGATTTCCATTGCAACCTTCACACTCTGGCAGGCGAATATTCGATTTGCTTTGTTTATGCTGGGGTGGGCAAGTCTGTTTGTAGGTGTCACGCTCTTAGCTTCAAAGCGCATTTCCCATTTGGCGGATATTTGGTCTGAATGGGGGTCAACAATTACGGGCCGCATCGTGGATACGTTGTCCAATGTTTTATCTGTTCGTTTGTTTGCACGAAAGAAAGCTGAAGAAGCGTCGCTTGATGGAGTTATTGAAAAAACGGTTCAAGCAGAGCAAACGCTACAATGGGCTTACTTTTGGGTGTGGTTAACGTATGGCTCTACAGCGATCGTTATGATAGGACTCAATCTGTACTATTTGATTAAGGGTAGGCAAGAAGGATGGGTGACAGTCGGCGATTTTGCTCTTGTGTTAACAATTAATATTGCTCTCGTTGATTTCCTGTGGGAATTGACGAATGAGATTTCCCAATTTTCAAAATTATTTGGCAAGATTACACAGGCTTTGAGAACTCTTCTTGTCCTTTCCGACATCAAAGATGACCCAGATGCAAAGCCTCTCCTCATAAAAAAGGGAGAAATTATTTTTGACGCTGTCCATTTTCATTACAAGGGGGCTGAACCCTTGTTTCAAAAGAAATCAGTTTTCCTCCTCCCAGGTCAAAAGGTTGGGTTGGTGGGATATTCGGGGAGTGGTAAAACAACCTTTGTCAATCTTATCTTACGTCTTTTTGATGTGACCGCTGGCCACATCTTGATTGATGGTCAGGATATTCGTCATGTAACACAGGATTCACTTCACAGCGCCATTGGCATGATCCCTCAGGACCCCTCTCTGTTTCACCGCACATTGATGGATAACATTCGTTATGGTCATTCTGAAGCAACGGATGAAGACGTTATTGAAGCTTCAAAAAAAGCGCATGCCCATGAATTTATCAAGGTGCTTCCTGAAGGGTATAGTTCCCTTGTGGGAGAGCGTGGGGTAAGGCTTTCAGGAGGACAACGACAACGCATTGCCATTGCGCGGGCGATCCTTAAAAATGCGCCGATTCTCATTTTAGATGAGGCCACATCTCAACTCGATTCAGTGACGGAAAACTATATCCAAGACTCTCTGTGGGCAGTCATGCAAGAAAAAACGACCATCGTTATTGCTCATCGCCTCTCCACCCTCCTTCATATGGATCGTATTCTTGTTTTTGATAAAGGCAAGATTGTTGAGGATGGAACTCACCAGGATCTTCTCGCCAAAGGTGGCTTATATAAAATCCTGTGGGAGGCCCAAGTGGGTGGGTTTTTGCCGGATATGAGAAAAGATAGACCTTAAAATCACCGTGGATACTCTGGAAGGTTGCCCATTTTATCAAAAACATGGCTGGGAAGAGAGCCCTGTTTATGCTAATGAAACAGAACCTTATCGGCTTTATAGGAATCAAAATGACTGAAACAAAACGCATCACATTCCAAAACTCTCGAGGATTAACTTTAGTTGGGCACTTGTCTCTCGAAAGCTCAGATAAAATTGTTATCATGTCTCCTGGCTCTTGTTCTGATAAGTCTTCGCAAGGACGATTTGACGTTTATGCGCGGCGCTTGAATGAGAACGGCATTTCAGCCTTAGCCATTGATTTTAGCGGATGTGGAGAAAGTGATGATGATTCTCTCACGATTGAAAAAGAAGTGGATGATTTGAAATCAGCAATCAAATTTGTTCGCTCACAAGGGTACACAAAAATTGGACTTTATGGAAATAGCCTTGGGGGGCTCATTTCTTTAATTGCTTTTTCTCCTGATATTCAAACAATTGCGATGACGGGTGGCCTTACGGGTCCAAGGAAATTTGATTGGGAGAAGCTTCTCACCGTAAATCAAAAGCAAGAACTTCAGGAATACGGCCACGTGACTGTTCGGGACTCCCATAATATGGATCGAAAGGAAGTGATTCTCGATAAAACTTTTTTTCAAGATTTTGAACGGGTCAATCAAGAAGAGATTTTAAGACGTGTGAGCTGTCCTGTCTTTATGATTCATGGCGATGGTGATGAGGAAGAACGTTCTGGCCACCACTTGTCGCAAGTGGCTCTCACCTATTTGCCTCAAGGCTCGAAAATCGAGCTCTTATTAGGCGCTGGCCATGGCTTTTGGGGATATATCGATGAGGTCGCTGAATTGTTAACCCAGTGGTTCCTTGAAAAATTATAATCCTTGGAGTGTCTTGATGCCAACAACAAGTGTTGCCTCTATAAAAAAAACAAGCCAAGTTATTGTGATAGGAGCTGGCTTTGCAGGCCTTACTGCAGCCTACAGGCTTTTCGAACAAGGATACAAAAACATTGAAATTTATGAAGCGCGTGGACGAGTGGGAGGGCGCGTCTTTTCTGTGCGTGTTATGGGATCTAGCGGAGAATCCATAGCGGAACTTGGGGGACAAAATATCCCCGATGGAGGAGAGGCCCCAACTCTTAAAGCCCTTGCAAATGAGATGGATCTTTCTCTTCTAGAAGATGAGATTGAATTAGCACAAGTTTTTTATGATCAAGACACACATACGGCTGTTGATATCCTTAAGCTCCAACGGGAAACTTTTCCCTCAAAAGACAAAACGGCCCTTAGATCAAAAATCCAAGATCTTGCGGCGCGTTCAAAAAATATGGAAGAAGTTCTTCGCGCTCTTTTTCCCAATAAAGGCATCCTTTACCGGAGCCTTGTCTTTAAATTTGTTGGTTATGAAGGAGGACATCCTTCTCAAATCTCCGTCGATGCTTGGGAAAATCTTTATTATATGTTATGCGGTGGCATTGCCGCTGTTCATGAAACACGTAAGATTAAACGGGCAACGATTAAAGGAGGAAACTCAAGACTCGCTCTAGCGCTTGCGAAAAAGCTTGAAGGGCGTATTCATTTGTCACGCCCCTTAAAAGCTATGAGGTTGAGCGAAAACAACTGTATTCTCCTCACCTTTGAAGGAGGAGAGCAGAAAGAATGTGAAAAAGTCATCCTTACTATCCCTTGCTCCGTTTATAAAGATATAGAGATTGACCCTCAATTAATCCCCGCCAAAGAATTGGACTTCATTCATAAAGTTCCTTATGGGGATAATACAAAGATCCTTCTTCCCGTAAATTATAGCGCGCTTGTCCTTAACTCAATATTGACAGATGAGATGGCTGCCTTCACGAACAATGACAATCATGTCTTCAATCTTTATTTTTCTGGTGAGGCGGGGCGAAGGCTTAAAAGTAACATGAAAGAGCTCTATGCTCGTGCGTTAGTAGCAATAACCGCAACTAATCCGTCCTTAACCTACCCTTCAGGCTCTCCACAGGTTGCAAATGATACTCTCCCGTTAGAAATCTATAACGGTCCTGTGACTCACTTTTGGGTCAATGATCCTTACGCCAAAGGATCATATTCTTATCGGGCAGCAGACATCATGACTGAATGGAGTCGCTTAGAAAATTATAGAGGAGAAAAGAATCGTGCTCCTTACAGACCTATTCATGATCGTCTCTTTTTTGCAGGAGAGCATACGGCAATAGAAGCTGATCTCGGCACCATGGAAGGGGCGGTTGAATCTGGTGAGCGTGCAGCGCGGATGGTATTAGCTTCTGACCAAGACTCATAATTTATAACGCTGGTACGAGTCAATTTAAAAGGATATAGAAGAGACGGATCTTACTCCCCTTCTCAAGAGGCTATATGACCAATGCCCAACACTAGCAAAGTTCATATCAATGTATCTCTCGTGCGTCGGCTAATCGCAGCACAGTTTCCGCAATGGAAAAATTTGCTCGTGCAACCAGTCAAAGTTGGAGGGTGGGACAACCGGACTTTCCATTTAGGCGACCAGATGCTTGTACGTCTGCCAAGTGCTGAAGAGTACGCAATGAAGGTGGAAAAGGAACAAATGTGGTTGCCTAGGTTAGCTCCTTTACTTCCCCTTCAAATTCCAGAGCCTTTGGAGATGGGAGAGCCAGGAGATGGGTATCCCTGGAGGTGGTCCATTTATCGCTGGATTGAGGGCGACACCGCTGCATCTGCGTCCATAGCCGATCTGGGTGACTTCGCAACCAGTCTCGCACAATTTCTCATCGCTCTACAACGTATAGATACGACAGATGGACCTTTGCCCGGACCACATAATTTCTATCGTGGAGGAGCGCTTGCAACATATGATGGTGAGACACGGCAGGCGATCGCCACTCTGAAGGGCAAGATCGATATCGACGCTGCGACTAACGTTTGGGAAGGAGCGCTTGCGACTTCCTGGCACGGTTCACCGGTATGGGTTCACGGCGACGTCAGCGCCGGCAACTTGCTAGTAAAAGAAGGAAAGTTGAACGCTGTCATTGATTTTGGAGGGCTGGCGGTTGGTGATCCCGCTTGCGATCTAGCAATTACCTGGACACTGTTCGAAGGCAAAAGTCGTGAAGCCTTCTGCGACCTACTTCCTCTCGACGCTGGCACATGGGCCCGCGGCAGAGCCTGGACCTTATGGAAGGCCTTGATTGTGTATGCCGCATTGCCTGGGACTAACCCCCTTGAAAGAGAAAATGCTAGACGGGTCATTGAAGAAGTGCTTGCTGATTCTTCAGAGAGAATGTCTAAATGAATTTAAATTCGACTTTCGTTTCTAACATTCTGGATCTTTACGGAGAACATGGCCAATCCTGGCTCAATGATTTGTCCTCTCACTTGATCCAGCTTTCTGCAAAATGGAATCTTCGGTTTCTCGATGTAATGCCAGATCTTACTTATAATTTTGTTGGTTTGGTAGAGGTTATGGCAACCGGAGAAAGCGCCATTATCAAGATGGCTCCTGTGAATAAAAACATTGCCACGGAAGTTCAATGGCTGGGATGTTTTAATAAAGGCGTTCCAAAGATCTACTGGTATGATGATGAATACTCTGCGTTTTTGATGGAACGTCTTGAACCAGGAAAATCTCTCAAAGCTCTGGTCAGCGCAGGTGATGATGACGCTGCAACAAGAATCCTTTGCCATACAATTAGAGACTTACAATCGCATCAACAAAAAAAGCTCGAGTTTACCCATCTATCTGAACTTGCAGGAAATCTCTCATTGTTGAAAAACCATTTGGATAACAGGATATTGTCAAAGGCCGAAACATGGTTTTGCGAGTTGACCACTGATCGAACGCAAGACGTTATTCTACATGGGGATTTGCATCATGATAATGTTCTCTCCAGCGGCGCAACTTGGAAGGTGATCGATCCTCATGGTTACGTCGGAGATCCAGCGTTTGAAGTTGGTGCGATGATTTACAACCCCCATGATTGTTTTCTCAACGATCAATCTATTTCACGAATCATCGAAAGGCGACTTAACATTCTTGCCGAAGAGCTTCCTTTCGATGCGCAGAGACTTAAGGCCTGGGCGTTTTGTAGAACTGTCCTCTCCATAGCTTGGACCTTTGAAGATCATGCAATGATTCCTGAGTTCGAGGTTGAAATAGCCTCTGCCATTGCACAGACTTACATCTGATCTTAAAATCTTAGGGCTGACAAATGAGTAAAATTTTGGAGACCCTATAAGGTGCATGACTCAACAAAAGGAATCACGACATATAAAGATGTCAATGAGGTCTTGCATTCATTGACAACAGGCATGGCCCATATTTTGGGAGAAAATTTAGTGGGTGTGTATCTCACGGGCTCTTTGTCATACGGTGATTTTAACCCAGAAAATAGCGACATAGACCTTTTAGCACTCTTAAGAAATCCTGCTTCGCAAGACAAACTGGAAGTACTTAAGAAAATGCATCTAAATGTGGAGAGGGACACTAAAAAGTGGGCCAAGCGTATTGAATGTTCGTATATACCCTTGGATATGCTCCAAAGCATACTCCCTCCTAAAACGCCACGACCTTATATAGGAGAAGGGATTTTCTACCCTGAAGCTCCTTATGGAAATGAGTGGATTATTAACCAATACTTGCTATACAACCATGGAATTCCTTTGCTTGGCCCAGATTTTAAAACACTCGTTAAATCAGTTGATATAGAAGATGTGCGAGACGCTTGCATTCGAGATTTATTCGAAGAGTGGAAGCCTAAAATGACGGATCCAACTTACCTGCAGAACAGCCATTATCAATCTTATGTTGTGTTAAATCTGTGCCGCATTTTGTATACAGTTATGTGTCATTCAACTGCTACGAAAAAAGCATCCGCTGCATGGGTGAAACGTGAATTTGCTCCCCAATGGAATAATCTCATCCAAACAGCTGAGAATTGGCAGTATGGGAAAGAAATGAATTTAAAAGAAGAAGTGATTGAATTTATTCAATTTGTTGTAAATAGGGTTAAGGAAATTTGAAGGGATTGCTCGTAAAATGCATAACGTCATATTTAAAATCATCGCTCACAACAGCCCAGACTATAAAGCTGCCGTCTCTCTGCGCGAAGACATTTTACGGAAACCCTTAGGTTTGACCTTTTCACAAGAAGAACTTGAACACGAAAAGAATCATATCCAAATTGCTGGGGTTATGGGGACTGAAGTCATTGCTACTGCTGTTTTAGCTCCAGAAGACGGTGTTCTCAAAATGCAGCGCGTTGCTGTGAGAGAGGACCTTCAGAATAAAGGTATTGCTTCAGCCATGATGACCTTCTGTGAAGAGTATGCTTGCACACATGGATATAAGGAGATCTATTGCCATGCACGCGATAAGGCCGTGCCCTTTTACCTGAAAAACAACTATATTCCTGAAGGGGATTATTTTGACGAAAACACAATCTCTCATTTGAAGATGCGGAAGTCATTAAGCTGGGACATCATCTCTGCAACACAAGAAGAGGCAGAATTTGTCGACAATAAAATTGTTGAATTTAATAAGAGCCAAGTGCCCTTTACGCAATCTCAAACACTCGTCTTAAAAAATTATGTCATTAAGGATAAAGGGATCGTTATTGCTGGGATTAACGCCTGCATCAATTATTGGGGCATTTTGTACGTTGCTGTGTTGTTTGTTGATAAAAGTCATCGACAAAAAGGCTTAGGAAGCGCCTTGTTGCAAAAAGTTGAACTGGAGGCAAAAACAATGGGAGCGACCCTTGCTCGCTTGGATACCTTTGATTTTCAAGCCCTCGATTTTTACCTCAATTGTGGTTATGAAATTTTTGGGGTTCTTGATGATTGCCCAAAAGGCCATAAACGTTATTATTTGAAAAAGAGTTTGTAGCATGAAAGAGAACTTGGTCACCCTATGCATAGTACAATCAGTCTAAAAGATTTTACCTTTATTGATCTGACTCATGCCTTAGTGCTTGAGACCCCCTCCTGGAATGGAAGTTGTGGTTTTGAGCATACTCTTAGAGATGATTATGACCCTTCTGCTCCCTATCAATTTCGGACCTATGATATTCATATGCAAGCCGGGATTGGAACACACATGGATGCGCCATCTCATTGTTATCCAGGGGGGAGGTCGATTACGGACCTAAATTTAAATGAATGTATAACGCCCTGTGTGGTTATCAATGTCTCTCCTCAAAGCCATGAGCGTTATTCCTTAAGTCGGCAAGATCTTGAAACCTTTGAAGCCCAGCATGGTGACATTCCTCCTGGATGCTTTGTCATTGTGTATACGGGGTGGGACCAGCATTGGAATGACCCCGAAAAATATCGTAACAACCATGTTTTTCCCAGCATTTCAAAGGAAGCCGCCTCTCTTTTATTAGAACGACAGATTGTTGGCTTGGGTATCGATACCCTTTCTCCCGATCGTCCTGAGGATGGCTTTCCTGTGCATCAGTTAATCTTGAGCGCAGGTAAGTTTATCGTTGAAAATGTCGCCAATGCTTCTCAATTACCCCCTATCGGTGCCTATAGCTTAGCCCTGCCCATAAAAATTCAAGGAGGGACGGAAGCTCCCCTACGCCTTGTAGGGGTAGTGAAAAAATGAGTCGAAAACTTTGACATGATCATTATCCTGACAGGCCCCACTGGAGTTGGAAAAACAGATACAAGTTGGGCTTTACTCCAACAATTTGAGCAACTTGTCTTTTTAGATGCAGATTGGTTTGCGTTCCGGATCCTTCAGAGCCTCACCTTTTTTAGACAAGATTCTTATGAGCATAGACCCTCATGGCCTCAGCAATAAACTCAGCCATTTTGGGATGATGAGCCTCATAATATTTTCTAAAGTCAGGATGCTCACAATAGAGTTGGGCTAGGCCCACATAAACATCCTTAGAAACGTCATAAAAACGCTCAATCATTTTGTAATGCTTGTGAATAAGGGCTTGGACTTCTTCCGCCTCTGAGTTCAAGCCCTTATCGATACACACCTCAAGAGCTTTATATATCTCATTGCCTTCCTGTTTGACGTCTTCCCAATCGCGCTTGTCCCACTGGAGGGTTCGTTTCTTGCTTTCATGGATCAGATCCTCAGCCACAGTGCCGTAATATTTGGCAAGGAACTGCTCGTATTCCTTTTGTTTTTCTAAATCAAATCCGGCATAAAGGTCTTTATCTTGCATGGTCTGTTCTCCTGTTAAATGTAAAATGGTTTTATCAATCGTATGGATGAGTTCCTGAGTACGATTCATGGTCTCTTCCAGAGTCTGCTTGTGGGCGGATAAGGCTCTGACCTTGTCAAAATCGGTGCTGTTCAGCATCGATTGAATATCATTCAGATGGAATCCCAGTTCTCGAAAGAACAAAATCTGCTGCAGAAGCAGCAATTGTTCCTCTTCATAATAACGGTACCCGTTGGCTCCGTAATGAGCGGGCTTCAAGAGTCCAATCTCATCATACCAATGGAGAGTTCGTTTGCTGACTCCTGATATCTTGGCTAACTTCTTTACCGTATAAGACATATTAATTACCTCTCAGTGGATAGGTTTTAAAGATAAAGTATCCCGTTACGTTAGGGTCAAGAGGTTTTTTTACAGAAGTTTTTTAGAGGTTTTATGCGTGATTCAAGCAGGGTAGATAGTGAATTAGAAGGCATCCTTATCATCGCCAACTCAGGTTTTTTAGCATCTCACAGAAGAAGATAGATTCAGCACTGCTCATCTCCCCAGCAACACCTACAATTTGGGCTACACGCCGTATCGCTGAAATCACGGCCACATGTGCATCCGTTACATTGTTTCTCTGACCAAGAATTACACACCTGTGCAAATTGGGCCCATAATCCTGCTGCTTTGGCGCGTTTCTTAAATTTAAGTATTTCTTGGTCAGACAACTCCCAAAAGGGTTTAGAGCTTTTCATTCCTACCCGCACAAGAACATGAGCAAGAATAGTTTTGCATTGTTGAGGAGAGCCAGTCTTCACTGCAGAACTTATTGTTGTCATTAGAGTGAGCGCTAAAAGCACCATTAAAGATTTTTTCACAGAGTCCCCTTTAAGTATCTTCTTAAGGCTAGCAAATATCTCTTAAAGATCGATGAAAAAGTCCGATACTCAATTAACTTAAAGATTGATTTTGGCTAAAAAAGAATTCCTTGTTTCTTATAACAACAACGATTGAAATGATGAGGAGGAGAATCGTTATGATGCATTTGGTGAATTGTTCTGTTTGAAATAGGACAGAGAAAAGATTGAAGACAAGATGCATAAGGAATGCAGCAATAATGCTGCGACTGTTCTTGTAGTACACCCAGTTTATTAAGATCGCGACGGGAAGAATACTCACAAAGAAATTAATAACGTAGATAATGTTTGTCTCCCATAATTCATTTTGATAATAGCCGTTGATAAAAAACAGAGGCACATGCCATAGCGCCCACAAGCCAGCAAACAGCAGGGTCGTTTTAAATAAATTAAAGGTACTTCTGAGGCTATCTACACCATACCCTCTCCAGCCTAATTCTTCTATCAGGGGAGCGAGGCATATGATGAGGAGGCTGAGCATGCTCTGGCCTTCCATAACCCTATATGTGGTGGAAAGCGCAAATTGATCTATGGATTGTCCGAATAACAAGGAAAGGGTCGTTGCCAAAAAGAGAACACAGGGCATGAGTAACAGTATCACTGGGAGAAAGCTAAGCTTGATTTTATCAAAACGTAATCTCTCCCAAAAATCTTTAATGAGATCCCTATTTTGCGAACCATAAATCATGATTAAAGCGACGGTAAAAGGGGCGAACATACCAAGAAGTATAAAGAGCAGTTGAAAAGCTTCCATTCCCTTTTGATAGCTCAAATAGGCAGCCATGAACCCAGGAGCCCATGATCCTAGAAAAGTGATTAGAAAGAATCGAACCGGTTTATATTTATAGGATAATTGCATGATAACATTCTACCACTTGAACAACCCATTCTCCAGGCCTTTTTTCTATAAATATATACAAATCATGCAGAAAGTATTTGCAAATATTTTAGCATAGGGTAATATACATATAGGCTTTAAGGGACGCCTATACCCACAAAAGAGGATCTCACCCCAGGTTAGTAATTAATTACATCTAATTATTCATTAATCTTTTGTCTGCTGGAATGTGGGTATCCGGTGATAGCAAAGGATATTAACATGAATAAACCTCACAAATCTTTTAGCGTTGCTGAATGTAAAATTCAGGCATCTATTTTATTAAAAGCATTGCACTCCCGTGACGTGGCGAGTTCAGAAAAAGCTGCGAAACGATTTCAGCTTTTAGCTGAATTTCGCAAGCTTTCTCTTGGAGGGATTACTCAAGCCGATATTAAGCGTAAGCATGCTCTTTCTGTCATTGCAATTGAAAAAGGATTTCAATCCTGGGCAGATTTAAAATGCCAATACCCGTTTATTTGCGGTGGATTTCTCAATCACTGGTTTGCTAATTATGCAGAGGCTAAATCTTATCAACACTTAAATGGCGGCTTTTTATTACCTTTTAAAAATCAATTTTTTATTTGTGATTCTGACTACATCACCAATCTTGGCTTCAATCCTGTCGATCCTGATTGGAAGTTAATAGGGCAGGATTGGGCGAATCCAGATCATAAAGAAGCTTGGAAACGCTTATATAAAAAGTGGATGAACATCCAAGGAGCACGCCATGAATAAATCGGTCTCAATAGGATATGACACCAAAGCCATTCTTAGTGAATTTATGGAAGAGGTTTGGAATAACGGAAACCTGGATGTTGTGGATAAGTTTATCTCACCCCCCTATGTTATTCATCATGATCCCGGGGATCCCTGGGAGGGACAGAGTCTCGACCTTGCTACTTTTAAAAAGCGGGTCTTGTATTCTCGTCAAATCTTTCCTGATTTGCATTTTACGGTACATGAAATCGTGGGCGAAGGAGATAAAGTTGCTATCAGTTGGTACCTCCACGGGACGCAAAAAGGAGATATGGAAGGGCTCCCTGCTACAGGAAAGCGTGTTAAGGTGTCGGGCTTAACAATTTATTATTTTTCTAATGGAAAGATAACAGGACATTGGCAAATCGTGGATCGACTTGGCTTTGTCCAACAGTACAGTCAATGAACCAGGGCAA
Organism: Pseudomonadota bacterium; assembly: GCA_016185255.1. Lineage (GTDB taxonomy): Bacteria > Pseudomonadota > Alphaproteobacteria > UBA9655 > UBA9655 > UBA9655. Next base: position 1,019 of record JACPNY010000032.1, on the reverse strand, counting down.
ACACATAGACCAGCCTTCAAAACGGTACTGTAAATGGCTCTTGGCGTTACCAAAATCTACAGCCATAATAGAAAAAATTTCTAAAGGATGACTAAAAATGATCGATCACATTTCCTTTGCGGTAAATGATTTTCAGAAAAGCCTGACCTTTTACGATCAAACATTGTCGCTTCTTGGTTATGAGCGCCTGATGACTTTCAATGATGAGGAGCATCAAGTCGCGGGCTATGGTAAAAATGGCAAGCCAGCTTTTTGGATTGGTGTTAAAAAACAGCTATCAGAAAAGGATAAACAAGAACAGATTGGTCAGGCAGCTGGGCTTCATGTGGGTTTTTTAGCTCCTGATGTTGAGTCAGTGCATAAATGGTATGATAAGTGTCTTGATCTTGGTGGTAAAGATAACGGTGCTCCAGGTCCTCGCCCTGAATATCACCCTGGCTATTATGGTGGTTTTATTATTGATCCTGATGGTTGGCGGATCGAGGCGTGTTTCCAGAGTTATCAGGGGACATAAGTCTTTGTAAGCATAGTCCTTTTGTGGCGTTCTCTTCTTATTTTTAAGCTGAGTTTTTATGAAACTTTGTTGGAATAGAGGGGCAATGTGACACGGTCTATAGCTCAAATCAAAGAACAGTAACTCTCAATAGAGAACCGTGCAGCCCCGTTGCTCCAGCTCATTAACCCATGTTGGTATAGTGAGATCCTTGTTAATCCTAACATCCAATTTTTCAAGATGAGGAAGATTGCGAATAGTAGAGGGCAAAGAAGTTAACTTATTGTCTCTTAAATCAAGGAGGCGAAGAGACTTTATATCGCCAATCGTTTCAGGTAAGGATGTGAGCTGATTCGTTCTCAGGTCAAGGTCAGTCAAGTTTTTTAAACAACCAATGTTGTTTGATACCGTTGCTAGCTGATTATTCCCCAACATTAGCTTTTTCAAGCTATGAAGGTGACAGATGGACTCTGGAAGGGACCTGATTGTATTATTCATAGCATAGAATTCTTTTAATTTTTTGAGG
>JACPNY010000064.1 GCA_016185255.1 Pseudomonadota bacterium | reverse complement strand
TTGATAAGCATTTACTGCACATTCATGCGGATACGATACCGCAAGCTCACCTCTTCTTGAGGAGCCAGGGAAAGAGTCCATTTCAGTCGTTTTTCGTCTTCATCATGGGAATGGGTTTCTCTTAAAATAACCCATTCCCCAGAAACGTTTTGGAAAACCATCACTTGCTTGGGAGAGTCAGTTGTATTTTTTAAATCAAGTCGATATCCAGACTCCACCACGTGAGCACCAAGTTTACGGTAATCCGTCTGTCGCATTTCAGCCGTGATTTCTTTCGTCGTTCCCAAGCGCAAACTCAAGGATTTTTCCAAGAGAATGGGCGAGGTTTTGTTTTCTCCGATATAAAAGAGAGACCCATCAGGATTGCGTTTAAACACTTTAATTGTACCTTCCGGAAGAGGAACACCAAGCCCTTTACTGGCTTCATTCTGCACAGAAAGCCACGTTTCAACAGGGGGCTTCATCACAACGCCCTCTTCATTTACAATAATGTTGTTCTTGGGGTAAATGCGGAGGCTGTTGGCAGGTGTCAGATTTCTGGCAGCAAACCAGGAAATATTTTTAGTGCTTTGATTAGCCACACTTATGGGGTGTTCAATTTCATAAAAACGCTCATTTGTCTGTTGCGTATGAGCAATACGAAAATGGCCATTTTTAATATCTACCCCACTTTGATTCCGGACGGTAATCCAGTTATTGAGGTCAAGGTGATGTCCTGTTGAATCTACAATAATGGTATAGGCTGCATCCCACGAAAACCCTTTTGTGAGGTATCCCATCTCAAAGAGGGACTCTTCTTCTTTTGACGCCGTCACTTTAAGGGTAATCAGTGCCTCTGGCACAAGCGTATAAGGGAGATGCGGAAAAGCCACTCGATTTTTTTTGATGGCAAAAATGATGTCCATAGCCTCAACGATCGCATCATCCCCATCAAGAGCTAATAGCTTTGCAGATGTTGGTGTTGCGGTGGTACCGAGAAGCTGAACCATATCTCCCACTGACCGTTGCAAAAGCTCTTCTCGCGTAATATGGGCCGCTTGAAAGGTATACTCTAAAACAGTTAAGGGAAGAGACGGAGGAAGAACTTGAAAAAGAAAGGTGTCCATAAGAATGGAAGACGGCACATCTTTGATTAAAAGCTTGTTGATCCCTTCTTTTACAAAAGCCGTTCTTTTTTCTTTGATAAGAGCCATCTCTTGAGGATAAAGGGTCACATTCACATCCAGCTGAGATGATCGAGATACATCTTGCACCAAAGCCTGTGATGAGAAGGGAGTGAGAAGGAAGAAAAGGAAAAATATACTCCTCGTACTTGAAGATACCTTATTAAGGTTACCCTTCAGTGTCATTCCCATCCTCGCGAAGGCGGGGATCCAGAAAATGACTGGACTCCCGTGTTCTCCGCCTTCGCGAGGATGGGAATGACACCCGAAAAAAGACAACTTCAAGAATAATGAGTATAAATGTTTCATGGTTGTCCTACCTTTTTTAACTCAGGGGCTTGGATTGTAATTTTCTCTGTATTAGACAATCGCGAAACAGCCTGTTTCGTAATTATCAGGACCAGTGGATACTTGGGTAATTGCGCAACAACCTGTTGCGTAATTTCAAGGTCAGGATGTCCACACATTATGCGTAAAGGCTCGTGTTTTTTATTAAACCCCCACTTGTCATCCCCGCGAAGGCGGGGATCTAGAGAATATCTACAAAACAACTCCCTTGTTAGCCCAAAGTTATTTTTAGATCTCGTGCCATTTTGGAAAAAATGCTGAAATAAGCTTAGTGTGCGATAAATCTGGATCCCCGCCTTCGCGGGGATGACAACCGGGAGAGCGGGCCTGGTTTTCAATTTAATCGTATCTATAATCAGCTTTTCCATCAACTACCCTACCTTTTTCAGTTCAGGGGCTTGAATCTCTCGGGGCGTGTGATCGAGAGGATCGAGGGGGGCAATCTCAGCCGCATGGGAGACGGAGCCTAGCTCTTTAAATCTCCGAGCGCTAACAAGAACACGATGTTCGAGGCTTCCCATGGCCTGATTATATGACTCAACAGCGCCTCCTAAATTTCTTCCAAGCCGTGCAAAATGATCGGCCATATCGGAGAGGCGTTTGTGGAGTTCTCGGCCAAGATCACTGATTTCCTGAGCATTTTGAGCTAAATGTTCATGACGCCACCCATAGGCTACGGCTCTGAGGAGGGCAATGAGAGTCGTTGGTGTTGCAAGGATGATGCGATCTTCAACACCTGCCTCAATAAGGCTTGGATCTTGTTCGAGAGCTGCGCTAAAGAATGTTTCTCCTGGCAAAAAGAGAACGACAAATTCAGGGGCAGGTTGAAACTGTTCATAATAAGAACGTTTAGCAAGAGCGCGGATATGAGCGCGAACTTGCCGGGCATGCTCTTTAAGTTTGTCTTGACGCAAGGTGTCATCTTTCGCCTCAAGAGCTTCAAGGTAAGCAGATAAGGGGGCTTTTGCATCCACAATAATTTTTTTGCCTCCGGGCAGGTTAATAATAAGATCAGGGCGGAGCTTCACGTTATCTTCTGAAGAGAAAACTTGCTCTTCAAAATCACAATAAGACACCATACCCGCCATCTCTACCACACGTCGAAGCTGCATTTCTCCCCATCGACCTCGAACAGACGGGGTTTTTAAGGCGTTTACTAGATTCGCTGTTTCTGTTTTGAGTTGATTCTGACTAGACAGCAACTCATTAACTTGGTGTTTGAGCACGGAATAGGCACTCATGCGGGATTTTTCGAGCTCAATAATTTTTTGATCCACTGTTTGAAGGGATTCGGTCACAGGTTTTACCAGGTCTGAGATGGCTTGCTGCCGTTGTGAGAGGTCATGCTGGGCCGTCTCTTGGAATTTCTCAAGAGTTGCGTTGGCAAGCTCTAAGAAGGATTTGTTGGTTAAAGAAAGCGCCTCGGACGAGATAACCTTAAACTTGTTTTCCCATTGTTGTTGAATGTTTTCTAAGAGAGTCAGCTTTTCTTTGCTTTCTTGTTCTGTACGATGAAGAGCCGTTCTAAGCTCTGCATTCCTCTCGCCCATAAGGCGCAGGTCATCCTCACGTTTGGAGAGGAGGATTTCCATATCTGGAAGACGACTTGCTCGCTCTTGATAGAGGGTTTTTTCTTGAGCAAGGGGAGAGAGGATTCTTTGAAAATAAATAAAAACACAAATCCCTGCAAGGGCCGCCCCTCCAAAAACTCCTATAATTATCTCACTCCCAAGCATGATTATCCTTTTATTTATCAGTTTATGATAATAGGCCTTGTATCCTTATCCAACATGTTTTATGGATTGCACATCCTCTTTTAGAGATACCTGTTTTTGTGAACTTTAGCCACACATTATGCGGAGGATTAAATGTCAAATATGGGCCTTGTCCTGCAGGCCTGCTCAGGCCTGGTATTATTTTTCTTTCTTGCTTGGCTTTTCAGTGAAAATCGACGCCAAGTAAATTTTAAAACGGCTCTGATGGGCCTTGCTATTCAAGTTATTCTAGCCATTCTTGTGACAAAATTTGGAATTGTTCGATCAACTTTTTTGTGGATTGGCGGGGGGATAATGGCTCTTAAAGATGCCACCTTTGCAGGGACAAGCTTTGTCTTTGGGTACTTAGGAGGAGGTGACTCTCCTTTTGTTCCAAAGGACGGCGCCAACACATTCATTTTTGCCTTCCAAGCCATGCCCATGGTTATCGTCATCAGTGCTGTTTCGATGTTGCTTTTCCATTGGAAGATCTTGCCCTTTATTGTGAAGTTTTTCTCAACCTTCTTTCAAAAAGTTCTTGGTCTTGGGGGAGCCTTAGGAGTATGTGCTGCCGCTAAGATGTTTTTAGGACAAACGGAGGCTCCTCTTCTCGTGAGGCCTTACCTCGGGCAATTTACCCGGAGTGAACTTTTCACCGTCATGACCGCAGGCATGGCAACAACGTCTATTTCTATCATGGTGATTTATGCCATGATTTTAGAGGGAACAATTCCTGATCCTGTTGCCCACATCCTAACCGCCTCTATCATTAGTGTGCCCGCTGCCATTACGATTTCGCGCATTTTAATTCCTCAGGTTGGAGAGGAGACATCGGGTCATCTTGTGGTTCCTTATCAGTTTTCTGGGTCTATGGAGGCCATTACGCAAGGAACGTCTGATGGGGTCAAACTGTATATCAATATTATTGCCATGCTTATTGTGTTCTTGGCGATCGTCGCCTTGGTTAACTCATTGCTAGGCCTTTTCCCTCTGATTGGAAATGAGCCCGTAAGCTTGCAGCTTCTTTTGGGCTATGCGTTAGCTCCCTTAGCGTGGTTTTTAGGGATTCCTTGGACAGAAGCGATCTCGGCAGGAGCTCTTTTAGGAAAAAAGACAATCTTAAACGAAATTGTTGCCTTCATTGGACTAGCGGAATTGCCGAAAGGTGTTTTAAGCGCGAAAAGTGACTTGATCATGACCTATGCCCTTGCAGGGTTTGCTAATCTTAGCAGCATTGGGATTCAAATTGGAGGCATAGGAACGATGGTGCCTGAGCGTAAGCAAGAAATTATTTCTCTTGGGATTAAGGCCATGATTGCGGGAACAATCGCAAGCTGCATGAGTGGTGCCATCATCGGTATTATGCATAGCTTTGGCTAAGGTCATTCTTATCGGAGGTCCTACGGCCAGTGGGAAATCTGCGTATGCTTATAAGTTTGCTCAAGCACACAATGGTGTCATCCTAAACGCAGATAGCCTTCAAGTTTATCGTGGTCTTGAAATTTTAACAGCCCAACCCTCCTTTGAAAACCAGCGCACAATTCCTCACCGCCTTTATGGAATTTTAGATCCTTCCGAGTCCTGTTCTGCTGGGCGCTGGCTTTCTCTTGTTATTCCTGAAATTCAAGCCGCTCATGAGAGGGGGCAATTGCCCATTGTTGTGGGGGGAACGGGACTCTATCTTAAGGCTCTTCTAGAAGGTCTTGCGGCTCTTCCCCCCATTGATCCTGAGATCCGAAAAGGTTTTCAAAACCGAGACAACCTTTATGCGGACCTTGAGGCTGTTGATCCAAACCTTGCGCACCGTCTTAATCCCCATGATCAACAACGCATTATAAGAGGACTTGAAGTCTTTTATGGAACAGGAAAACCTTTAAGTTTTTGGCAATCTCAAAAACCCACTCCCCTTTCTTACGATTTTGAAAAGGTTCTCTTCATGGCCCCCAAGGAAGACCTGAACGCGCGCCTTGAAGCACGTCTTGACCATATGTTGAAGAGGGGTGTTCTAAAGGAAATTTCTCACGTTTTATCTCTCCCTCTCTCTGTGACTGCGAGCAAAGCCATTGGCCTTAAGGAACTGGGTCAGTTTTTAGAAGGCCGTTGTTCGCTAGAAGAAGCAAAGATGCTAACTCTTTTTCACACCCGCCAATACGCGAAACGCCAGAGAACTTGGTTTCGCCATCAGTTTGCAGAAGGAGCTAAGATCATTTCTACGAAATAGGAAGAAAAACTAGGGGATCTACGTCCCTCCCCCTTCGTCCTTTTACGAAACGAGGGAAGAGAGAGTAGAAGACTATCTGTTCTTTAGTAGTAAGAAGGAACATAATAGTTAAAGCGACAATCGTATTGCCAGTTCACACCAGGCATCATAGTATTCGCGCCCATCATAGTGTTCGCGCCCATATGATTGTATCCTACGATAGCACCATTGGCTCCATAGATTGCCCCTGCTGAAGCTTCAACAGTAGCGAGAGCAGCAAGTGTAAGAGCGATTGCAAGAATTTTCGTTTTCATTTTAGTCTCCTTTGTTTGAGTTTTTGTTTTTTATTATTATTGCTTTTATCATAACAACAAAGAATTAATTATTCATTTAAATTATACAATTTATCTTAAAAAATACGCATGTTTTTACAGAAAGAAAACAAAATATACTATAGAGACATAAAAAAAAGCCCCTATCTAAAAGGTAAGGGCCTTTTTAAGCAACCTGTCGCTTTAATGGTGTTATATTTATTCAGTTTTTAAAGATACTGACTTAAGTTTTGCACCAAGCGAGAGCTCGCTCACGCCATTAAAAGCAGGATTACGAACTATCAACCAGGTCTGTGTTTCACTGGCTGGAACAACAGAAGAAAAGGTAACAGTTGTCTCTCCAGGGGTTACAATTACTTCTCCGGCATAATATCCATTCTGTGCTGAGTTAAGAAAACCTAGAGCTGTGTTCTCCGTTACTGGACCATCAAAGGTACATGTGACGGTTAACTTTTGTCCAGGTTTAACCTCAATTGGGTTTGTCTTTACAAGACCTAATTTTTCCCAATCTTTTAAGATAGGAAGTGTTTTTGCAAGACTCTCTGGAGTAGTCCCCTCTTCGGGTTGTATGGATAATGACTTAAATTTTACACCAAGTGTGAGCGGAGTCTTACCATCAAAAGCGGAATTACGGGTTACTAACCAAGTTTGTGCTTCATGGGCTGGCACAACAGAAGAGAAAGTAGCTTCTGTATCTCCAATATTCACAATAGCTTCCCCAGGATAGTACCCATTCTGTCCAGAGTTAAGGAAAGAGATAACTGTTTTCTCCGTTGCCGCGGCAAATTTAGCAGTAACAGTAAGTTTCTGTCCGGGTACAACCTCAATTGGTTTTGTCTTTAAAAGACCTAATTTAACCCAATCTTCTAATAAAGGAGGCTTGGTGATCATTTTGTTGCCCACAGTTGACAACGGCTTGTCTTGAAGTACAGGTAGCTTAGGTAACGAGCCATGTTTTGACGCTGAAGATGGTGATTTCACATCTTGGAACACAGGTGGCTTTTTCCCTACCGTTGTCCCAAATGGATTTGAATTCACTGGAGGAGGCTGACTTATCGATTTAGGAGGAATCCCCCCTGTTTTTCTTAAACTTCCTTTTCCAGATGTAATTGCGCTTAGATCAAGACCTCCAGATTGTTGGACTTTAGGTGTTACCTTCGGAACCACCGTTTGTTGAGACGATTGAGGTTGACTCGAGGTCCCTTTTAGTTCTGCTTGCTGTTGTTTCCAGTTTTTTTTAGGGGTTGTATCTGACGGTGGGGGTGGAGGTGGAGGTGGTAACGTATGTGATGACTCATCAGCGTCATCTTGCATTGCCTTCACAGGCGTTGCAGCCAACAACGAGGCTGCTGCCAATAAACCAAGAACAATCTTTTTGCTCTTACTTTTCTTACTCTTCATAATAATCACCTTTTTTAAAAATTAACAATATGTACTATAATCATTATATAATATTAAATTTTAAATTTGCAAAAAAAATTGTAAGCCATTGTTTTTTTTGATTACTCCCCCTTAATCTTGGACAAGACTATAGTAATGCGTTTTAAAGGTTTTATTTTTGCAGACCTAATGTCACTAAGCGATGAGGAGTTAGACACTTTCCTTATAGAAGCCCTACCAGCTAAGCACAATGAGAATAAAGTATTGTCTTAATTTCCCTGCGCCCCACCCGCGCTTTTAGAGCTTTTCGGCTCTTTGGGGGCATAAATGAAAAGCGGAGCGGCATTGTTCTGAATAACTTCCTCATTAATGACAATCTCAGTCACGTTTTCTAAGGTAGGAAGCTCAAACATAGTATCCAAAAGAGTGCCCTCAAGAATAGACCGCAATCCTCTCGCCCCTGTTTTGCGTTCAATGGCTTTTTGAGCAATAGCTTTGAGCGCCCCATCCGTAAAGGTCAGCTCTACGGCTTCCATATTAAAAAGACGGCGGTATTGCTTGATGAGGGCGTTTTTTGGCTCTGTGAGTATTTGAATAAAGGCCTCTTCATCTAAATCAGTCAAGGTGGCAATAACAGGAAGACGTCCAATAAATTCAGGGATAAGGCCAAACTTTAACAAATCCTCCGTTTCCAAATCTTGAAGAATTTCACCGGCCCGCCTATCCTCAGGTCCGCGTACATCCGCGCCGAAACCAATGGAAGAGCCTCTCCCTCGCGTGGAAATAATTTTTTCAATACCCGCAAAAGCCCCTCCGCAAATAAAGAGAATATTTGTTGTATCAACTTGTAAAAATTCTTGCTGAGGGTGCTTACGTCCTCCTTGAGGAGGGACAGAGGCAATAGTCCCTTCCATAATTTTAAGAAGGGCCTGCTGAACGCCTTCTCCTGAGACATCGCGCGTAATGGAGGGGTTGTCCGATTTGCGAGAGATTTTATCAACCTCATCAATATACACGATTCCTCGCTGCGCTTTCTCCACGTTATAGTCCGCAGCTTGGAGGAGTTTGAGGATGATATTTTCAACATCTTCTCCCACATAGCCCGCTTCTGTAAGCGTTGTTGCATCCGCCATCGTGAACGGAACATCAATAATACGAGCCAAGGTTTGCGCAAGAAGGGTTTTTCCACAGCCTGTAGGGCCCACTAAAAGAATGTTAGATTTTGAAAGCTCCACGTCATCGGAGCGATTGCCATGTTCAAGTCGCTTATAATGATTATGAACAGCAACGGATAATACTTTTTTGGCATTATTTTGGCCAATGACATAATCATTGAGGACATCAAAGATTTGCTTAGGAGCTGGAACGCCATCGGGAGAACGAAGAAGTGGTCCTTTATTTTCTTCCTTGATAATATCCATGCACAAATCAACGCATTCGTCACAGATAAAAACGGAAGGGCCTGCAATAAGTTTGCGAACCTCATGTTGGCTTTTTCCACAGAAGGAGCAATAAAGTGGCCCTCTGGGATCTTCACCGTTTATTTTTGTCATGGCTCGCTCCTTTACTCATTTCCCTGCTTTTAGAATCCCATGAAAGCTATCAAAAAAAGGTTAATAAATTGGCAAGAAAAAGTTTTTACGCACTTTTTTTCACCTCTGAGGGAACGGGTCTATGAGTCACAACATCATCAATAAGTCCAAATTCTTGAGCTGCTTTGGCCGTCATAAAATTATCCCGGTCCATTGCTTTTTCAATTTTTTCAAGAGGTTGCCCCGTACATTCCGCATAAATTTTATTAAGGCGAGCTCTGATCTCTAAAATTTCGCGGGCGTGAATTTCTATGTCAGCTGCTTGACCTTGGAACCCTCCTAAGGGCTGATGAAGCATGACGCGGGCATTCGGCAGACAAAAACGCTTTCCTTTAGTTCCGGCGGTTAATAAAAAAGATCCCATGGAGGCCGCTTGCCCAAAACAAAGGGTTGAAACGTCAGGCTTGATATAGTTCATGGTGTCATAAATGGCCATACCAGAGGTGACTACCCCGCCCGGGGAATTAATATAAAGGTGAATATCTTTGTTTGGATTTTCTGATTCTAAAAAGAGCAATTGTGCACACACAAGACTGGAAACGCCATCATCAATGGAACCATTGAGAAAGATGATCCTCTCCTTTAAAAGGCGGGAAAAAATATCAAAAGACCTCTCCCCACGTGCTGTTTGCTCAATGACGATAGGAACTAAATTGTTCATCTGTATGTCCATGTTTACACCTTTATTTTTGTTTTTTTGGCTTTTTTGCGACCTGAGAAATCTTTTTTTCTGCTTCTTCTTCTTCACGGATTAGAATTTTTTCCAACTCTTCAGGAGTCGTGTGAATTTCCTTAAGCTTTGATTTCTCTAAAATAAAGTCAACCACCTTGTTTTCAAAAAGAGGAGCACGAAGTGTGGCCAGCGCAGATTCATTATTACGGTAAAAGTCAAAAACTTCTCTCTCTTGACCTGGGAATTCTCGAGCGCGTGCCGTTAGAGCCTCCATCAGCTCTTGATTAGAAACGCTGATATTATTGCGGTTTCCGATTTCTGCAAGAAGAATGCCTAAGCGGACGCGTCGCTCAGCAATAACTTTATAGTCCTTACGAAGATCATCTTCCGATTTTCCTGTAGCGTCTTTAAATGTTTTCCCATCCATATTCGCGGCCTGGCTTTGATCAATTCCGAGCTCTCGTAAAAGTTGGATCCATATATTATCGAATTCAAGGTCAATCATCTTCTGGGGAACATCAAAAGTGAATCTTTCAGCCAAAGCATCTAAAACATGGCGCTTTGTATTGAGAAAACTTTGATCCATGTAATCCTTTGAAAGGTTTGCCTCAACTGCAGCTTCCATCTCTTTAAGGGATTTAAATCCAAGTTTTTCTGCTAACGCTACATCAATAGCAACAGAAGGTAATTCATGGATATCTTTGATAGTTACATCAAAACGAGCGGGTTTATTTGCGTAGCGTTTTTCGTGATATTCCTTCGGGAAAGTGACTTTTACCTCTACATTCATTCCTTTGTCATGACCAATCAACTGATCTTCAAAGCCGGGGATAAAAGAGCCTGAACCAAGTTCAAGAGCGTAATCTTGCCCTTCTCCTCCTTCAATAGGCTTATCATCGACGAATCCTTTAAAGTCAATAATAACCACATCTCCCTTTTTTGACTTACGTGGCTTTTGAAGAGGACGACTTTCACGATGGCGATTTGCGAGATTTTTAAGAACATCCGCAATTTGTTCAGATGGAATAGTCACCACATGCTTTTCAAAAGAAAGACCATCAAGTTTAATCTCATTAATAGTGGGGAGGACTTCCAGATCCATGTGAAAAGTTAAGTCTTTTCCTTCTTCGTAGGAATTAAGCGTGACATTTGGTTTTAAGGCAAGTTTGAGGCTATGGTCTTGAACTGCTTGTTTGACGGCTTTATCAACGCAACTTTCAATAACCTCTCCCAGAGCTTCCGCTTGATAACGTTGTTTTAAAAGAGAAAGAGGGGTCTTCCCTGGTCGAAAGCCGGGGATCTTAACGCGTTTGCCAATGGCCTCGAGGCGTGTGTTTAAACGAGAGTTGATATCCTTTGCAGGAATTATAATGTCAAATTCTCTCTTTAAGCCTTGATTGAGGGTTTCTGTAATTTGCATAATTCTTTTCTCACTCACTTGAATTCTATGAAAAACCTATGGAAACCTTAATGATCCTTTTTCTCTTTGTACAGTACTTTGGTGCGGGCGAAGGGACTTGAACCCCCACGACTTGCGTCACCAGATCCTAAGTCTGGCGTGTCTACCAATTCCACCACGCCCGCTTGGTAGTCATCAGTTGTCCGTAATCAGACTTGTAAAGGGGAAGCCATCATAGACTCCACCTCCTTCTGATTACTGAGAACTGATTACTCCTATAGCATAGCCCTTCAGAATTGAAAACGTTGGTTTAAAAGAAAAATCGTTTATCAGTTGAGTGTGGCTTTAAGGTAAATAATTGCAGCTAAGTCTTATCAAATCACTGGAGCTGTCCACATGTAGAGACGATAAGGTATTCCCATAGGCATAGGCAACGCTAATAAATGTGATTGTAATCATAAGAAACGGTAGGATTTGGCTTGCGACGTTAAGAATGTCCTTCAGTTGATTTTTGTTCATGATCGTTCTCCCTTTTATAAAAGTTTATCTTTTGGACGGGGCATTATCGCGAAAAAGACTTACTAAAGTATTAACGGGAGGATGAATAGTTGTGGATAACTTTGGTGAGGCAGCCACAAAAGGTATTTTTTTCGAAAGGGAATTTCTCAGGTGCTCTTCTGAAGAAACTTTAGGAGGCCACCGTCTCCATTTTGTTAGACCTTAACCCGGTGTACAGAAGGAGTGGCGCCGACACCGTAATGGAAGAAATGGTTCCGGCCGTAATCCCCACAATAATGGGAAAACTAAAGGCTGCAATAACAGGTCCTCCAAAAAAATAAAGACCTATAAGGGACAAAAGCATTGTTGTTGAGGTGAGAATCGTGCGCGAAAGAGTCTCGTTAATGCTGAGATTAATAAGCTCACCCAGAGGTAGTTTTTTAAACTTTCGCAAGTTTTCTCGGATGCGGTCATAAATCACAACCGTATCATTGATGGAATAGGTCACCGTAATAAGGACGGCAATAATGGTCGTTTCGTTAAATTCAAGTTGAAAAAAAGCGAAAAGCCCAAGCACGATCAAGGAATCATGGGCAAGGGTGATGAAAGAACACACGCCAAATTGCCATTCAAAGCGAAACCAGATATAGACAAGCATAGCAACCAAGGCCCACAGAACCGCATAGACACCATTACGAATCAAGTCAGCACTTACCTTGGGACCCACCGTTTCAACCCGTCGATAATCAATGCTTGTCCCAAGTGTCTCTTTAATTTTAGCAAGGGCTGCAAGTTGCTCTTCATCTCCTCCAGGTTGACGTTCCACACGAATAAGAATGTCATTGGGCGATCCAAATTCCTGAAGAGTCGCTTCCCCCACAACAACACCGCTCAGGTCAGAGCGAAGTTTTGCAACGTCAGCAGGCCCATTTGTGCGAATTTCAAGCAGGAGGCCTCCCTTAAAATCAATCCCATAATTAAACCCTTGGATGAAAATTGAGCCTAAACAGAGAACAGCAATGGCGATGAGAATACCAAAGATGATGTTCTTTTTTCCAACCACATCAAAGTTGGTATTATAAGGAATGAGCTGGAGTCCCATGATAACCTCTCTTTAAAGGGGAAGATGCGTGGGGCGTCTTAGGCGCAGCCACCAGGCTATAATTTGCTTCGTTAAGGTAATGGCTGTAAACATGGAGATAACGATACCGATTGATGTTGTGACGGCAAACCCACGGGTGGGGCCGGTTCCAAAGTGATACAAAAGACCAACGCCAATCAATGTGGTCAGGTTCGAGTCAATAATCGTTGTCATAGCGCGGTTGTAACCTGCGTCAATAGCACTGAGCATTTTTCGACCCAAACGCAGTTCTTCCTTAATACGCTCATTAATCAAAACGTTCGCATCCACAGCCATTCCAATTGTAAGCGCGATACCTGCAATACCGGGCAAAGTAAGGGTCGCTTGTGTCACGGAAAGAGCTGCAAACAAAAGAATCAGATTAAAAATGACGGCAATATTGGCAATGGCTCCAAAAAAAGAATATGCAATGAACATAAAGGCCATGACCAAGAGAATCGCGATAATAGTGGCGCGTTCACCTGCTAGAATGGAATCAGCCCCCAGTCCTGGACCCACTGTGCGTTCTTCTATGACCTTAAGAGGGGCAGGAAGAGCCCCTGCGCGCATGAGAAGAGCCAGATCTTGAGCTTCTTGGACGGTAAAAGATCCTGAAATTTGTCCTGATCCCCCTAAAATAGGAGTATTGATACGGGGCGCACTAATGACTTTGTCGTCTAAAACAATGGCAAAGATTTTTCCTACATTATTTTTTGTAGCGTCTCCAAATCTTTTCCCGCCTAGGCTATCAAACTTAAAGCTTACGATGGGGCGGTTGTATTCATCAAATCCAGGTTGAGCATCAACAAGGTTTTCACCACTCACAATGACTTGTTTTTTGACAGCATAGTAAACGATCTGTCCCTTATGCTCTTCAGCAAGCACATCATTGCCTGGAGTAGGTTTCGCGGGATCAGCGGCGACAGAGCTATCCACAAATCGGAATTGAAGTTTTGCTGTCTGGCCCAAAAGATTTTTAATGCGGGTAGGATCTTGCAAACCAGGAAGTTGAACCAAGATTCGATCATCCCCCTGCTGTTGGATAAAAGGCTCAGCCGTTCCCGTTTCATCCACACGACGACGCACAATCTCAATAGATTGCGCAAGGGCAGATTTTCTTCGCTCCCTTATGGCCGTATCACTTAAGGTGAAGGTGAGTTGGCCTTCCGCTGTTGACGCGACCTGAAGCTCCCGATCTGTTTGTTTGAGGAGATCGGTGGCTTTCTTAACATCCGCTGGATCCCTTAAAGTGAGTACAACAAAATCTTTTTTGGCAGCGAGGCCTGTGTAACCAATACGTTCTTTGCGTAATGTGGTGCGAATAGTGTCTGAAAGGGTGTTCATTTGATCGGAAAGGGCCGCCTCAAAATCGACTTCCAATAGCAAATGAGCACCACCTTGTAAATCAAGGCCAAGGACGAGCTTGTTTTTTGGGAACCAGCCTGGAAAACTTTCTAATTGTTTTTCTGTGAAAAAATTAGGGCTAACAAAGACAATGCCCAAAAGGCACACGCCTATCAGCAGAATTGTTTTCCATAAGGGGATGTGGATCATGAGGTTCTCCCAAGAGTGTCATCCCTACGACCCAGTCTATGCCGGAGATTCTCAGCTACGCTAGACGTCGCCGTAGCGAGTCGCCGGGGCGAAGAGCGGGAATCCAGTATAATTTTTGAAACGTGGAGGGTGTTTGAAATGATGTAAAGATTTGGCATTTTTATTTTTCTGAAAGAGTTTTCATAAATCAATTGTTTCTCTGGATCCCCGCTTCCGCGGGGATGACACGATAAGTTATCGGGAGGACCTTAGCTAAGACATTACCCTTTCTTATTTTTATTCACCGCTGGCTTTTTAGCCGTTGGCTTTTTAGCAACTGGCCTTTTTGCCATTGGTTTTTGCTTCGCAGATGATGGAGCGACGTCAGGTACTTCAGGCGCAGGCTCTGTTTTTGAGAGAAGATCAGATATCATGGAACGCGCCACTCTCACACGTACATTATCTGCGATTTCAACTTGAAGCTCCTGGTCACTCACAACTTTCGTGATAATGCCGATCAAGCCTCCATTCGTGACGATACGATCTCCTCGCCTTAAGGACAAGAGCATGTCTCTTTGTTGTTGCGCTTTTTTTTGTTGGGGGCGGATAAGAAAAAAATAGAAAACGACAAAAATAAGAACAAGGGGCAGTATAGACATAAAATCAAATCCAGCAATGGATCCGAAGGATTGGGCATTAGCAGCGTCGATGAACATAAGGTCCTCTTTAGTTAGGGGTTATTATTCTTTCTTTTATGACTCAAGTTTACTCAAAGGATCAACGGCCTTTTTTACCATTCTGATTTCAAAATGCAATTGTGGCACTTTTGCATCTCCTGTTTTACCTGATTTTGCAATGAGATGACCTTGTTTTACCTTGTCTCCTTTTTTGACAAGAAGCTCAGAGAGATGGGCATAAACGGTTGTCCAGCCATCCTTGTGCTTGATAAGGAGCAGATTTCCAAAACCCTTGAGTTCACTTCCTGCATACATTACCTCACCACCAGCGGATGCTTTCACAGCTGTTCCTTCTGAAACGTCAATATTAATACCGTCATTTTTCCCAGCGCTAAACTTGGCTATAACTTTGCCTTCCACAGGCCAGATAAAGACAATATCCTTCACTTCTTCTTTTTTTGAGGCAACTTGTTCTTCTTTCTTTTCTTTCTTGACACTCTTTTCTTCTTTTTTTACGGTTTTTTTCTCTTCTTTCTTTGCAGCTTTTTTAGGCTTTTCTTTAATAGGCTCTTCTTCAATCAAAAGTTCTCCCCCAGTGGGAGCGCCTTCATTACCTCGAGCTAAATTGCCCATCAGTACTGGCTTTGTTGGAGGCTCTTCCCCTTTTTCCCGTGCAAGCTCTGCAGCGAGGTCATCTGGCAAAGAAGCTCTCGGAGCTCCTCCCACAGCCCCAGATTTGCCTTGCATAGGGGCTGTTTTAACCAAAGGGAGGGGGGCTAAGGAGGAGGTGACGATTTCTGGAGATTCTGAAACAAGGGCTTCCGTAAGAGATTCTGTGTCATGCGGAGGAATGGAAAGAACATCCCCTGGCCTTACAAAATAGGGAGAGCCAATCCTATTTTCTTGTGCAAGCACATCAACTTTAACGCCGTATTCTTCAGCAACGGCTTGAAGACTTTCTCCTGCTCCGACTATGTGTTCTCCGGGGGAAGGAATAACAAGCACTTGCCCTGGTATAAGAACATAGGGGGCTCTGAGACCATTGGCAGTAATAAGCGCGCGTGTAGGAAGGCCATTATCGTAGGCAATGCTATACACTGTGTCCTCAGGACCTACCAAAACTTGCTTGGATGGGGCGGCAAAGAGGGGCGCGCTTATGATTAATGAGTAACATAGTAGCAAAGGGAATATACGTTTCCAGCTTATTTTTTCCCAGTTTGACTTTGTCATCCCCGCGAAGGCGGGGATCCAGGAGATAGTCATAATGAAATATTTTCCATGGGTTTTCTTATGTCTATATAGGTGTGTCATCACAAACAATCTCCTGATTCTAAATATTGCCCTGGATCCCCGCCTTCGCGGAGATGACAAGAGGAGGGGCTTTAATGTGGGTCTCTCCCCCCATATAAGGTCTTAATACATCAGGAATGAGAACAGTTCCATCCTCTTGTTGATAATTTTCTAAAACAGCCACCAATGTACGCCCCACTGCAAGGCCTGAGCCGTTAAGAGTATGGGCAAGATGGATTTTTTTATCCGCATCTCGGAAGCGGGCATTCATGCGACGCGCAGCATAATCTCCAAAGTTGGAGCAACTTGAAATTTCTCGGTAAGTGTTTTGCCCCGGGAGCCATACTTCAATATCATAGGTTTTGCGAGAACATAGTCCCATATCTCCTGTGCACAAAACAACTGTGCGATAATGTATGTTAAGGCGTTCTAGAATGGATTGAGCAGCACTCAGCATGCGCTGATGCTCTGTTTCTGACTCCATAGGCGTTGTCACACTGACAAGCTCTACCTTATTAAATTGATGGAGACGGATCATTCCGCGGGTATCTTTACCGGCAGAGCCGGCTTCAGAGCGGAAACAAGGGGTGTATGCCACAAATCTCAAAGGAAGCTTGGCGCTCTCCACAATTTCCTCAGCCACAAGATTTGTTAAAGGAACTTCAGCTGTGGGGATAAGCCAATACCCATTAGTGGTAGCAAAAGCATCTTCTTCGAATTTTGGCAGCTGCCCTGCTCCATACATGGCTTGTGTGCGAACAAGATAAGGAGGAGAAACTTCCACATATCCATACTCTCGAGTATGAACATCCAACATGAACGCACTCAAAGCTCGTTCAAGACGCGCCAGGTCTCCTTTGAGCACAACAAAGCGCGCCCCAGACATTTTGGCTCCCTCTTCAAAGTTCATGAGTCCTAAACTTTCTCCAATGTCAAAGTGCTGCTTAGGCGTGAAAGAAAAAGCGGGCTTTTCTCCCCACTTGCGCACTTCCACATTATCGTTCTCGGTTATCCCTAAAGGAACATCACTAGCAGGAACGTTGGGCAAAAGAGCTAAGGTGTTGGTGAGTTTTTCCTCAAGCGCTTTCAGAGCCTCTTCCTCTTGGGGAAGCTTGTCTCGCAAAAGACCAGCTTCTTCCATAAGGGCCTCTGCATCTCCTCCGGTACG
Organism: Pseudomonadota bacterium; assembly: GCA_016185255.1. Classification (GTDB taxonomy): domain Bacteria; phylum Pseudomonadota; class Alphaproteobacteria; order UBA9655; family UBA9655; genus UBA9655. The sequence continues at coordinate 13,347 of JACPNY010000064.1, read as the reverse complement.
TTTAATCTCCCCAATTTTCTTGGCCAAAAGATTTCGGCGAGTTTGCATTTCTTGAACCGATTGAATGGCTGTACGACGTTCCTCATCAAGGGCAATGAGAGAGGACGCCTTCTCGTCAAGGCCTCGGTTTTTTAAAGCCGTATTAAAGGCATCTGGGTTTTCACGAATCCATTTTATATCAAGCATGGGGGGCCTCTTTCTTTTTCAGAGATATCTTTACCAAACCTATAGAAATTTCATAGAGGGTATAAAGGGGAATGATCAGGCTCAGAGGGCTAATAATATCCGGTGGAGTAATAATGGCGGAAATCACTACAATGATGAGGAAGGCATATTTGCGATTCCGTTTCAGACTTTCAAGACTTACGACGCCTATTTTAGAGAGGCTTAAGAGGACAAGAGGAAGCTGAAAGCAAAGCCCAAAGGCGAGGATAAGCTTAAGGATAAGGGAGAGATACTCACTCATGCGAGCTTCCAATTGCAAAGACAGTCCATGAGAGGAAGGAGGCATCTCAAAACTGAGAAAAAATTTCCACGCCCACGGACACACCCCATAATAAGCAAGGCTAGCCCCCATCAGGAATAAAAGAGGACTGGCCATAAGGACCGGCCAAAAGGTTTTTTTCTCATTCTCATAAAGCCCCGGCCCTACAAAAAGCCAAGCTTGCCATAGGATAAAGGGGAAGCTGATTATAAACCCACTAAAGAAGGAAACCTTCAGGTAGGTAAGAAAGGCTTCGGTGAGGCCTGTGTAAATAAGGCGCCGTCCCTCCTCTTCTCCCATGGCATGCCAAAGGGGTTCTGTTAAGAACTGAAAAACGAGAGAAGAAAAAGGATAACTTACGACAACCCCAGCGCTAAGCGCTAAAAAGGCATAGATCAAACGAAGGCGTAACTCAATCAAATGCTCGAGAAGGGGTTTTTGCATAAGATAAGCCTACTCCTTTTGCCATTTGCTTGTTGCTTCATCCAAAAGCCTTTGAGCAATTATCATGGCGGCACTAGAGGGAGGCCCCGCAGGAGATGATTGCAGTTTGTTAATGTGGCGATAGTTTTCAAGGACTGTAACACGTCCAGCTGCAAGTTCGCTGGCCACATGAGCTTCGTGTACGTCATTCATCGCCGCATTCTTGTAAACAAGAACTTTTTCAGAGGGCAGTGTGTCAATCGCCTCAGAAATCATAGAGGTGGACTCTCCTGGAACAAGAAGGAGCCCTTCCTGCGTTTGTAAAGCCCCCACAACAAGCTCAAAAGCATTGTAGGGTTTGACCCATTGCGCGTTTTCTGGTGTTTTATGTTGAAAATCAAAGAAAGCCACTTGTGTTTCTGCCTCTTGCAGCTTTTGAAGAAAAAACTCTGTCACAGGATCCGAATAACCTTGTCGATGGACGGTGAGGACTTCTTCTTGATTTGCATCATACTTTCCTGTGCGCGGACCGTTGAGAACAACCACACACGCGTTTTTTTCTTTTGCAAGAGGAACCACATAATTTGCAAGGTTGAGAGCGTCATTTTCGGTGAATCTTTTGAGTCCTTTTGCAGGAGGAGGAAGGGGGGCGTCTCCTCCTAAAATAACACCCACATAAGAAGAGCAGACAGGGAGTTCTTTACTCCAGTCATTATATGTTTTTTCCGTGCCTTCTGGGGTACGGTTGTGAGCAACACCCACTGTTTCAATCAGTTTAGAAGCAATGAGTTCCTTGTCTTTAAGAGAAACATGGGTGGGGAGCGCAATAAACGTTAGCTTGTCCAAAAGAATGGGGTCTTTATAGCGCTCCAAAAGCATATGAGATGTTAAACACGTAATCATATTAGGATTTGAGGGTAAGCTTTCAATACCATCTACTCCGCCCTCCCCCGCACCGACAAGAATAACTTTTTCGTTGCTTGCAAGAGTTGCATCCAGTTTTTGCAGAATGATGTCCATACGTCTTGAATCGATAAATTCAGAAGAAATTTTTGAGTCGGATATGTTCAGAAGAGCTGCTTTAATACCCTCCACTTGGCTAACGTCTCCTGCGTTAGTTGGATTTGCTGTGATATACAGCTTGATGGTTGCATGAGCGTTCACACTAAAAAACGATAAAAGCCCTAAGGAGAAAAAAAAACGTTTCATGAGGCAGTCCTTAGTTAGAGTTGTTAAGGAAAGATACACGTCTTTGATTTTATAACAAAATGATTTTCTACAAAAGAGCATTGCATAATTTTTAGAGATTAATAGAGCCCTATTAACCCCCTTATCCCTATGGGTCCGAAAGCTCTCAAGAAGTTTGAGAGCCTTCGGCAATTTCTTTCAAGTCGTTCTCTTTAGAGATACATAAACCCGAGATAATATGGGTTTATTCGACGTATCCTTTTCCTGGTCAGTTAAAGGCTTTAGAAAATTTAGTAAAGTTGAAATTGCCAAGAACTGCAAAGCGAATTTCTTTAAAACAACCTTCATACTCTTTAAGGACGTCTTGAAATACTTTTATCATCTCTTCCGGAGGATTTCCAAAGGCTCCACACCCCAAGGCACCTAAGACAAGGGAATCATTTCCATTTTCAAGGGCCATGTCAAAAAAGGCATACACTTTTCTTTTTGTACTTTCCCAATATTTATCTCCTTTTATGAGTTCTCCATAAATATCGATATCCGCTGGTTTCTGTGGTTTTCGTGATTCATGTCGATAAGCTGCGATTGCTCCAATATCTAAGGATATCGGTTTATCCCTGAAGGCATAGCCCTTGTCTTCTCCATGACGGAAAATCGTAACATTTGGAACATAAATTCCCCCTTCTCTTGGAATAAAGTTGTTACCTTTTCCTAATTTTTGTTTTGCTGTTGCACTTTTTGCAACTTCATTTAAAGGCACGTATAAATTTGAACGATAAGTTATTTGTTCTTCTTGAACATTTCCCTTTCCACTCTTAGCCGCACCACACACGGATGTGGCGTTTGCCATATCAAGAGCAAGCGGATTTAGACCCTTTTCTTTCATTTTAATGGCACAATCAATGGTGTCCTTATGGCGAACAGAAACTTTGGTTTGATACTTTTTGACTCTCAAAGCTAAATTAGGTTTGTACTCGTCATCCACATGTCCATAAACTTTCGTTCCCTGTATGGTGGACGCCGTGTCAATTTTAATAGGCGTCCCCTTAAAATCGTATCCTTCTTGAGAAACCTGCTGATTTTGCTCAAAAATTTTCGCGCGTTCGCCCTCTGTCCCCGACGGAAACGTCTCTTCCCCTTTAACGGAAATGCGCTTTGAAGAAGGGAAAACTTTCTCTTTATTAAGAAGGGAAGCTTGATTAATTTGAACACCAAGTGGAAGTGCGGTTTTACCATCAAAAGCGGGATTCCGCATTATTAGCCAAGCCCTTTTTTCCCCCAGTGGAACGACAGACGTGAATGTAGCACTTGTTTGTCCAGGCACAACAGTAACTCCTTCATCATAATAACCATTCTGTGCAGAATTAAGAAAAGATATAGCTGTTGGCGCTGTTACCTTGTCAAAGGTACATGTAACGGTCAGCTTCTGGCCTGGTTGAACATCCAGAGGCTTTGTCTTTACAAGACCTAACCCAACCCAATCTTGTAAAAAATTAAGCGGAGCGCTTTTTTCAACATCTAATAAAACTTGTTTAATCTGAACACCAAGGGGGAGTGCGGTTGAACCATCAAAAGCGGGATTCCGGATTATGAGCCAGGTGCGGTTTTCTCCTTGTGGAACAACAGACGTGAATGTAGCACTTGTTTGTCCGGGGGAAACAGTAACTCCTTCATCATAATAACCATTCTGTGCAGAATTAAGAAAAGAGAGAGTTGTTGGCGCTGTTACCTTGTCAAAGGTACATGTAACAGTAATCTTCTGACCTGGCTGAACTTCCAGAGGATGTGTCTTTACAAGACCTAACCCAACCCAATCTTGCAAGAGAGGAGCTGAACTATTCCCACCTTTAGAAGAAAGAGATTGTAGAATCTCGTCTATCTCCTTTTGATGGCTTTGAAAGAAAGTCCAAGCTCTCCTAATCGCTCTATCTCTTCCTTGATTCCGATCTTCGTATTTCAGTTTCGGATTTGAGAGGGTCGTTAGTACCTTACTGACCACCGCTAATTCCTGTATTGCCTTTAGATCTTTGTTTTGTGCTAACGTCAAGGTAGCAGATAAAGCCTTTGTGTTGACAGGCTTAAAATGATGAAAGCAGGAGTCAAGAGAATCAAACTCATCATTCTGAATCATAGCTTGAGCGGAAGTCCCTAAGACGACTATACTCAAGAGAATACCTGCAAAAAAACCATTCATTTTCATATTAGCACCAAATAAAATTTAACTATACATTTATAAGGTAAACGTAAAATTACCTTTTTCAAGGGAGAATTGGATAAATATTTTCTCACTTTGAAATAAGTTTTGTGGCTTAACCACTTATGTCTTGCAAAGCAAGGATTTCAAAGCAATGCGACTGCGATTAACCTTTTGAAATTAAATGAAAGTTTCATTTCTGCGCATTTTATATTTTATTGTATAGCTGTTGTTTAAGAAAGGTCAAATTTTTCGATTGGCCTTTTTCTTATCATGCTTATTCTTTTCTTCAAGGTCTCGCACATGGTGGATCGCTTCGAACTCAGCCATAAATTCAGCTGAAAGCTGGCGGAGAGTGCGCACAAATCGCCCCAACATAAAAAGAATTTTGGGAAGGTCTTTGGGACCAATGATAATAAAAGCGAGAAGAGCGATAAAAAGGATTTCAGCCCAGCCAGCAAGGCTCATGCGTCTTTCTCGGGTGGGGCTTTATGTGTGAGAAGGGTGGGCTTATCCTCCCCTTCCTTAAGGCCGTCTTTAAAGGCTCGCAAGCCTTTTGCCAGGTCCGTCATGATTGCTGGAAGACGCCCGGCGCCAAAGACAACCAGAACGGCGACTAAAACAAGTAAAATATGGCTTAAACTTAATCCCATTGGGGTTCCTTTTCTTACCATACTTGTCATCCCCGCGAAGGCGAAGATTTATAGTAGTAATGGCTACTTAATAACATAGGGAAGTTTTGCATTTTTTCAAGATGAGGGGCAAGAGAAATATGTGAACACTTACAATTGAATAAATAAACTAGATCCCCGCCTGCGCGGATGACATCTGGGAGGTCACGACAATCCCGCTAAGGTCGACATAAGGTCCACAATTATTTTTACAGGGTGCAAAATAAGCCAGCCTAAGACGTTAAATCCTAGAAGAGGAGGAATGAGTAAAAGCCCGAAAATAATAAAAATGCCATAGGGTTCAAGCTGAGCCAGAGGACGAGCCAGACTATTTGGCAAAAGCCCAACGGCCACTCGTCCGCCATCTAAGGGGGGGAAAGGGAGCATATTAAAGACAGCGAGCATCACATTAATGAAGACGGAAAGGGAAAGCATTTCCTGCAGAGTCGGGATTATCTCTTGAGGAAAGAAGGTAATAAAGTGAAAAAGAAGAGCAGAAATGAAGGCTAAAAGAAGATTCATAGCGGGTCCTGCAGCCGCCACATAGACGCTATCTCGACGTGGATGGCGGAGGCGCGCAAAGTTCACAGGAACGGGCTTGGCATACCCAAATAAAACAGGGGAGCCCGTAAGAAGAAGAATTCCTGGCAAAATAATCGTCCCAATAGGATCTACGTGGCGCAAAGGATTTAAGGAAATGCGGCCCGCACGCTTTGCCGTATCGTCCCCATAATACAGCGCCACATATCCATGAGCAGCCTCATGGAGTGTAATGGCCAAGAGAATGGGAAGACCGAAGGTCAGAATACGAAGAACAATGTCCATCAAATACCTTTCATAACATCAGCCATTTCACTTAAGAGACCTGAACAGTGTAAAATCGCATCACACCCTGCTTCAAGAGATGTGCGGGCGCGCTCTGCAAAAGACCCGGAAAGAGCCTTCATGCCTAAATCATCACTGACGAGAAAACCCTTAAACCCAAGCTCACCTCGGATAATCTCTTGGATAATGAAGGGAGATTGCGTCGCAGGATGATGAGGATCAAGCGCTGAATAAACAATGTGCGCCGTCATGGCCCAAGGACAAGTCGCATTGGCTTTAAACGGAGCAAAATGAGTTTCCAGATCTTGCAACGAAAGATCCACAACAGGAAGAGCTTCGTGACTGTCACATGTGGCCGCTCCATGGCCAGGCAAATGCTTCATCACAGGCGTAATGCCTCCCTCTTGCAGAGCTTGAATAGCAATCTCCCCAAGAACCGAGACAATATGAGGATCCGCGCTAAATGTTCGATCTCCCATAATAGCATCGGCCCCAGGAACATCCAGATCTAGGACAGGCGCACAGTCAACCGTAATCCCGACTTCCTTCAACTCCTTAGCAATGCAGGTGTAAGCTTCATGGATACGGACTTTTGCGTCCTCAAGAGATTCTTTCGTCAAATCAACCCGTACAGGGAGATGAGCTTCCCAATGAGGTGGGCTAAGGCGCGCAACCCGTCCCCCTTCTTGATCAATAAGAAGAGGGGGATTTTTATGAGAAACGGTGGCTTTGAGGTCTTCAATGAGAGCCTTAAGTTGAGCCTTGTCTTGAATATTGCGTTTGAAAAGAATAAAGCCCAAGGGCTGATGCTTATTAAAGAAATCCTTTTCCTCAGGCCTCAGAGTATGACCTGAACATCCAAAAATAACAGGGGCAGGCGTCTTACTGAACGACACGGCAATCCGTCTTTGCTTCCTTAAGGGTTGAACAGGCGGCTTGGGCGAGATCTACGTTGTCAAATCCTCCTGTTCTTAAGCGATAGTAAACTCCTTGATCGACCCCCAAATCAACCTTTTGAATAACGGGCTCAAGTCCTCCCAAAATATCTTTGTGTTTTTTTGAAAGGCGCGCCCATTCTTCTTTTGCTAAGTCATAGCTTTTTAAAGACCCCAATTGAACCAAGACCTTACCCTTTTTTGAAGGCGCAGGTTTTTCAACAGCAGGGACGGATTCAACCACAGCTACGTCTTGAACCGGCGTTATTTCTTCAAGAAGGTCTTCGATCGAGGCAATGGAAGATGAGGAAGGCGCCACGGGAGGAGCCTCTTTTGCTGCAACTTTTTCTATATCTAAATCCTCAGGAACATATTGATTAACCATTTGGACAGGGGGCTGGGGAGTTTCGGGATTAGGAAGAATATGCTCAACAGAAGGTCTGTTTTCATCATTGCGAATACGCCCATAAACCAGTTTGTCTTGATGGTTGATTCCAGGAATACCTTGGTCTTCCGCCTTGATTTTAAAAGGGGTTTCATCGGCCCGAACAAGAGGGAGATCAGCTTTGGTAAGGGGAGGAGGAGCAGAGGGAATTAAGTACCACACGCCTACAACAAGCACGACCAGGAGGATAAGAAGAAGCACATATCGCAGGGGACTAGGAAAGTGAAACCAGCCTTTTGGTTGGGGCTCCTTCCAGAAGCGATCGTTATTATCCACAGAAAATGTCATTCTCTCATCTCCTCAACAGGGGTAACACCAAAAACATAAAGGCCTGAGGCAATTACATAAGCAACGCCTTGAATCATAGCGAGGCGCGCCCGTGTCAGGTCACGATTCTGGGGAAGGATAAAGCGCAAAAGCGCATTTTCTTTTCCCTTGTTCCAGAGCATATGGAATTGTTGAGCAATTTCATAGAGGAAATAGCAGAGACGATGGGGCTCCCGCGCAAGCGCGGCGATTTCCACTTGCCGCGGCCAACCAGCAAGGAGTTTAAGAAGATGTAACTCATCTTCATTGGTCAGAAGATCAAGGGAGTGAGGAGGCGTTTTGTCCCATTCTGGAAAAACATCTTGGGCAATTCGCATAACAGAATGGCAACGTGCATGAGCATATTGGATATAAAAGATAGGATTATCTTTTGTTTGTTCCAAAACCTTTTGAAAATCAAAATCTAAATGCGCATCACTCTTGCGGCTAATCATCATAAAGCGATAGGGATCCTTTCCTACCTTATCAATCACATCACGAACCTCAATGAATGTGCCGGCTCGTTTTGACATTTTGAAAGGTTTCCCTCCTTCCATAAAATTCACCATTTGGCAGATAATGACATCAAGATGTCCTTTTCCTTCTGTAATCGCCTTTACAGCTGAAGTGATACGTTTAACCGTTCCGGCATGGTCTGCCCCCCACACATTAATCATTTGGGCATAGCCCCGTCGGAATTTGTCATAATGATAGGCAATATCACCTGCAAAATAGGTCCATGATCCATTGGACTTTTGAAGAGCACGGTCTACATCATCACCAAATTGAGTGGACCGGAAAAGGAGTTGGAGGCGAGGTTCCCAATCCTCTATAACTTTTCCTTTAGGGGGTTCAAGGATACCTTCATAAACAAGATCTCGCTCCTTAAGAGTTTTTACAGCCGTGTCAATGGCGCCACTTTGATGAAGTTCAGTTTCAGATGTAAACACTTCATGGGTAATACCCATTAAAGAAAGGGCCTCACGAATTTTTGTCATCATAGCGTTGACGGCAAACTCTCGGAAAGGATCAATCCAGCTTTCTTCAGGAAGGGAGAGCCATTTAGAACCGTCTCGCATCGCAAGAGCTTCTCCGACTTCCTTTAAATAATCTCCAGGGTAATAACCTTCAGGAATAACCTCAATTTTTTCTCCCAAGGCTTCTTTATACCGAAGGTATGTGGACTTTGCGAGTTTTTCAGCTTGGCCTCCCGCATCATTCACATAATATTCTCGCAAAACGCGATAGCCCACTTTTTCGAGGAGATTTGCAAGAACGTCAGCAACAACGGCCACTCTCCCATGACCTGCATGAATAGGGCCTGTTGGGTTTGCAGAGACATACTCAAGGTTAATTTTTTCTCCAAGACCAAGAGTAGAAGAGCCATATTCCTCTTTTTTGGCGAGAAGAGTGATAAGTTGCTGATGCCAAAAGTCAGGAGAAAGCCTTAAGTTTATAAAACCAGGTCCTGCAACGGAGACATCCTCTACAAAGGAGATGGATTTAAGCTCTTCTGCAATAAGAAGGGCAAGCTCTCGAGGGTTTTTTTGAGCGGCTTTTGCTAAAATCAAAGCAGCATTTGTTGCCACATCCCCATGAGTTGGATCTCGAGGCGGTTCAGTTGTAATCTTTTCAACCTCAAGGCTTTCAGGTAAAACCCCTTTTTTAACAAGAGCTTCTAGAGCTTTTAAAATCTCAGCTTGAAAACTATGGAAAAAATTCATTTTATATGCCATATGGTTGATAAGAGAGTTTTACCACAAGAAATGATATTCGTCCAAGAGAGGATCTTGTGTTGACTTATCTTTTAGAGCTATCCATAAAAAACAATTTCTGCCACAATATTGACAAATGTTAAAATTTTTCTTATAATGTATTAAGTTGGTAATTTTTTATTTGAGGTTTTATTATGAAAAATAATATTTTTAAAAATTTCTTAAGCGCCGCCTCTATCGCTGTCATTTCTTTGTTGACTACAATAAGTCCTTCATCGGTAAGAGCAATGGACGAGAACAAGATCGAGAAAGAATCCAAAAAAAAGGCATCCCTTGATTTTTTACAAGATTGGGTTGGATTAGGTCTTGTAAAAACAAACGCCATGGAGGTTAAAGAAGGCGATAAACTTACCGTTACACTTACCTTTGATGACGTAACAGAGCCAACGGCTCTATCTTTTCTTAATTCCGCACAGAATGGGTATTATGAAGGGGGAATTGTTGTTCAACCTGGCACGAAAAAAGTCACTTTAACTTCCATCGTTCCAAAAGGAGAAACACAGACCTGGTTAACAATCCGTAATCCCGGGTTTGACGGCAACACCCTCCTCCCCCTTGGTTTGACGCTTAATCAAGCTTCATTGACTGTTGAAAGAGCCGCTCCTCTTGATGTTGCAAAAGCAGCCCCCCTTGATTTGTTACAAGATTGGGTTGGATTAGGTCTTGTAAAAACAAACCCCATGGATGTTACAGAAGGCGATAAACTTACTGTTGCACTTACCTTTGATGAGGTAACAGCGCCAACAGCTTTATCTTTCCTTAATTCCGCACAGAACGGGTAGTATGAGGGTGGAGTTGTTGTGCAACCTGGCACGAAAAGCCTAAGATTTTCGTCCATAGTTCCACAAGGAGAAACACAGACCTGGTTAACAATCCGTAATCCCGGGTTTGACGGCAACACCCTCCTCCCCCTTGGTTTGACGCTTAATCAAGCTTCGTTGACTGTTAACAAAGCAGCTCCCCTTGATTTTTTACAAGATTGGGTTGGAGTAGGTCTTGTAAAAACAAACCCCATGGATGTTACAGAAGGCGATAAACTTACCGTTACACTTACCTTTGATGAAGTAACAGAACCAACAGCTTTATCTTTTCTTAATTCTGCCCAGAATGGGTATTATGAAGGGGGAATTGTTGTTCAACCTGGTACGAAAAAAGTCACTTTAACTTCCATTGTTCCAAGGGGAGAAACACAGACCTGGCTAACAGTCCGTAACCCTAGTTTTAATGGCGTTTCTCCACTCCCCCTTGGCCTCCAACTTGATAAAACTTTGTTGACTGTTGAAAAAGCCACTCCCCTTGATCTTTTACCAGATTGGACTAAGACAAAGTTTGTCCGTAATTTTCGTGAGGTGCTGACCAACGAGGGATTAGAGGCCGCTCCGATATATGACTTAGGATATAATGGACGACCTGCAAGAAGTCTGCAATATAGCGGGGAGCTAGAGTATGCTAAGCTGCATTTACCAACGGCTCCTGTATTTCATCCCTATAATCCAACGTATGCGCTCCCAGATGATCGTTTTGCACCCTCTTTCTCACTCAACGTTAAGCTCCCAACAGGGTACAATAATCTTGCTTTTGCGCCTTTAGCACTCAGTCGTCTTCTAGAACAAAAGGATCCTAATAGCATTGAATATTTTCTTGTTGTTCAGGACGTCCCCTGGGATCTAACTGCAGCTCCTTTGGAATACAGGCCTCAAAGTTGGTTGGATCCAGATGCCCCTTTTCAAACAAATGAGGGTTACGGGAAGGAATTTCCTGCTGTTAATGTAGGCGTTTTTTCAAGAGAAGGAACAGATGCTCCTATTATTGATGGGCAAACTCCCGGCGCGCTTCTACACGCTAAGAATCAAGTTGTCGTTCATAATGGCAGAGCGTTTATACCCCACGTGCCAGATATAGAAACTAACGATAAAGCTCTTGATTTTCGTATGCGTGCGGAGAATGGAGAAATCTTAAAAGCGGAAGAAGAGCAGAATGACAGAGGATGGCTCGACACTTTTCTTTTAACTTTTGCACGAACAGGGAGATTGGCCGAGTTAACAGAAAAGGAACAACTGAGAGTTACAAGAGACTTAGGTTGGAAAGCAGAAGATTCTACCCGTTTTGGCAAGGAAGAGATAGTCGTTTCTTCAGGAGATTGCTTTAAGCTTGGTAATTTCAAAACGGATGCTTCTCAAGTTCTCTGGTCTCTAACAGAAGATTTAACTTCTGGGAAAATTGCTGTGGTTAAACATGTCTTCTTGACATCAATAGATAATGCACTTTTTGAAGACATCTTAAAGCGTCCGAAGGTTAAGACTTATGAAGATATGCAACAAGAGCTGCGTACTGAAGATATGCGTGGCAATCGTATTCCTCTGAGAGGAGGAGGAACTTTGGCGGATGAACTTGATATTCCTCTGAGGTAAGACATTCTTCCTTAAATGAACAAAGGGGCGCTGTTACAGCACCCCTTTTTTGTGAGGAGTGGACTAAGGATAATAATCTCAATAAAGGTTCACCTTAAGATGAGACACTACCTTCACTAAAATGAGTATGAATTTTTTCAAAAGAAAAGGAATTTGTTGCTTGTCATGGTCGGGGTGAGAGGATTTGAACCCCCGACATCCTGGACCCAAACCAGGCGCGCTACCAGGCTGCGCTACACCCCGACTATAGGTTTATATAGCTCACTTTTTCTTGAGGAGCAAGGGTCTTATTCACCTCTTTTTCTCTGAGGAATAGAGGAAGCGATTAAAAGAGGACGACTTGAAGCTGTTTGTTAATGACAAAAGAAAGATCCTTTATTAAGAAGTTCATACTAACTTCTTGCATAAGGGGAGAGAAAAAAGATGGCGGAGTGCACTGCTGTAAATTTTCATGCGGCTGAATCTAAACGATTTAAAGTTAAGATTGGTGTTTTTTTGGTTCTTCTCAAAGATGATTCCTTGCTTTGTCTTCGTCGCCATCAAACAGGCATCGAAGATGGTCTTTACGTTGTTCCCATGGGAGGATTACAAGAGGGAGAAACCCCTTTACAAGCCGTTGTTCGAGAAGCTCTTGAAGAAGTAAATCTTATAATCAAAGACAAGGATTTGATTCTTCGACATGTGATGTATCGCAAGCATACCCAACCAGATGGTTACTTTTTTTATCAACAGGACTTATTTTTTGTAACTGATCAATTTACAGGCATTCTCCGCAACCTTGAACCTCATAAAGCGGACGATGTCCGCTTTTTCACCCTAAAGGATCTCCCAAAAACACTATCTCCCTTCATAGGACAAGCCATTAAGTGTATTTTAGCGGATGTTCCCTATTCTGAATTTGGATTTTCTGAAAATGAGAGATGAAAAAGAGTCTTTCGTTTACTTCTCAGGTGAGAGAGGAGTCTCCGCATCAAGCTTTAAGCGGCATGCTTTTGTAATCCCATGCTTTTTGATGATTCCGCTATTAAGCTCGAGGACTTGAGACACACCTTGAACAGGACCAATAATGGCGAGAGATCTCGGCGTTGCGTTTTCGTAAACGGCTAAAATAGCTCCTGTCTCATCCCCGAAAATCATGTCTAAGGAAAGGGGCGTATTTTTCATCCACATGGCGATCGAACCTGGTGTGGAATAAAGGAAAACCATCCCTGCGTCCTCAGCGAGTGTTTCCCGAAACATAAGTCCCTTTGCCTGGTCTTCTGGCGTTGTGACAACCTCTACGGTAAAGGGAATATTTTTGTGAGGGCAAGAAAGCGTAAGATTGTGCGCCCATAGGGACGTATACGGCCAAAGAGCGACAAGCAATAATAAGATTCGTTTGCTTAGCATTTGAACACTCCAAAAATTTTTTTTTATCTTATCATTAATGATGCGGATTACCAAGAGTTCTTAGCCTTTCTCTTTCTCCACCAAGGCACTTAGTGCAAAAAATTCCTGGACAGACAGATCTTCAGCGCGCCGTTCAGGATTAATATGGGCGGTCTCTAGCTGCGACACAGATAAGACCCCCCTTAAGCTTGAGCGCAACATTTTGCGGCGTTGTGAAAAGGCAGCCTTAACAACTTTTTCAAGAACCTCCCAGGCAGGTGTTTCACGTGAAACAATTGGCGTCAATTGGACAACCGTTGAG
>JACPNY010000031.1 GCA_016185255.1 Pseudomonadota bacterium | reverse complement strand
TCCCCGGCATTAACAAGTTTCAAGACAAGATTACCCAAGCTGGCGTTAATGATTCGTTCATTCAGCGCCAAATCGCTATCATTCGCTCGATGACAAAGAAAGAGCGAAAGGATGCACGCCTGATCAATGGCTCACGCAAAAGACGCATTGCTATGGGAAGCGGCACATCTGTTCAAGATGTGAATAAACTTCTCAAGCAATACCGCGACATGAGCGATATGATGAAGCGTATGCAAAAACTTGGCAAAAAAGGCTTTTTACGCCAAGGACTACAAGGGCTCATGCCTCACCGTTAACTGTAAAGGAGAAACAAAGGAACTATGGCAATAAAAATTAGATTGGCACGCGCTGGCGCCAAAAAGCGCCCTTATTATCACATCGTTGTGGCGGATGCTCGCAGCCCTCGTGATGGTCGTTTCGTAGAAAAGGTAGGAAGCTACAACCCTATGCTTCCTCAAGACAACCAGGATCGGATTCGCCTCAATCTTGATCGGATCAAATATTGGCTTTCCGTTGGGGCTCAACCCACAGACCGGGTCGCCTTATTCTTAGGAAAAGCGAGTGTCATTGAGATGCCAGTGATGCGCCCCACACCCCAGAAATCAGCCCCTAAAGCAAAAGCTCAAGAAAGGGTAAGGGAAGCAGAAGAAGCCCAGAAAGCCGCAGCTGAAGCTGCTGCAGCACCTAAGGTAAAAGAAGAAGTTCCTGAGGAAGTCGTTGTGGAAGCTGCTGTAGAAGAAACTGCTCCTGAAGAAGTGGTTGCGGAAGCCGCTGCAGAAGAAGTTGCGCCTGAAGAGGTTATTGCTGAAGCCGCCCCTGCAGAGCCCTCAGAGGAAGCAACAGCTTAAGAAACTAATGATGCACACTCTCAACCGTCATTGCGAGGAAGCTTTGCTTCCGAAGCAACCCAGAAGAATGAAGGCAACCGCTGACGATTCTGGCTTGCTTCGCTGTGCTCGCAATGACGACAGAGGAATATCTTCTCTTTTCTGTGCCGCTATCATCACCTCTCCCCATGGCATCCAAGGTCAGGTCAAGATCAAATGCTTTTTGGAAGATCCGGCTGAATTTAAGGTGTATTCCCCTTATTATAATGAACAAGGGGAAGAGGCTTATACAGTTATCAAGGTTCTGTCCCAAGACAAGGACGTTCTGATTGTTGCGTTGGAAGGCATACCGGATCGGAATGCGGCAGAGCACCTCAAGGGCGTCAAACTCATGCTGTCCCGACAAACCTTGCCAAAGCTTGAGGAAGACACCTTTTATCACGCGGACCTCATGGGATTGAGAGTCATGTCTTCTCAAAACAAGCCTTTCGGACGCGTCCACGCCCTGTATAATTTTGGGGCCGGGGACATTCTTGAAGTGGAAACAGACCAAGGAAAACTTGTCATGCTTCCTTTTACCCATGATATCGTGCCTGAAATCAATGTTAAGGAAGGCTTTGTGGGCTTAAGCGACGTCGGGGATCTATTGATAAAAGGAGAATCTGATGGCGCGTAAGGTCACGATTCTTACCCTTTTTCCAGAGATGTTTCCGGGTCCCTTGGGCCACTCCCTCCTTGGGAAAGCTCTTGACAAAAACCTGTGGAACCTTGATGTGGTAGATATTAGGAAGTTTGCAGAAGATAAACATCAAACAGTTGATGACACCTGCTTTGGCGGCGGCCCTGGCATGGTGTTACGCCCTGACGTTGTGGATAAAGCTCTTGCTTCTGTCATGGAAAGAGGGAAAGCACGTCTTATTCATTTAACACCCAGAGGTCGGGTCTTTCACCAACCTCTGGCACGCGAGATGGCAGACTCGTCTCTGCCTTTTGTATTCTTATGTGGGCGCTATGAAGGCATAGACCAACGGGTCTTGGAGGCCTGGCAAGCAGAAGATGTAAGCCTCGGGGATTTTGTCCTCACGGGCGGTGAGCTAGCGGCCATGACCATTTTAGATGCCGTCTTACGCCTTATTCCAGGCGTAATTGGAGATGAAGCCTCATTAGAAGAGGAAAGCTTTTCAAGAGGGCTTTTAGAGTACCCTCAGTACACACGCCCTCGGGAGTGGCAGGGAAGAGATGTTCCGGATGTCCTTTTATCAGGGCATCACAAAGAAATTGCGGCATGGCGCCTTCGGGAAGCCGAAGCCATTACCCGCGAAAGACGACCCGATTTATGGGAAAAGTATAGGAAAATAGGAGAAACGCTTACGTAATGAGCTAACTTTATGGTGTCATCCCCGCGAAAGCGGGGATCCAGACAATATTGGATGTGTGCAAGCTGCTTGTAATAAAATACTAGAGCTATTAAAAACAAACCATATTCTGGATCCCCGCTTTCGCGGGGATGACACTCAATAGGAGAGTCTCACGCCCACTATTGACGAACACAATTAACCTAAGGAGAAGAAGATGAACCTTTTACAAACCTTTGAGCAAGAACAGCTCAACAAACTAACGGAAAACAAGAAAATCCCTGATTTTCAGGCTGGGGACACCCTGAAAGTGATGGTGAAGGTTGTGGAAGGCACCCGCGAGCGTGTCCAGGCCTTTGAAGGAATCTGCATTGGTCGCAAGAATGCAGGCATCAACTCGTCCTTCACCGTGCGGAAAATTTCCTATGGCGAAGGGGTAGAGCGCGTATTTCCTCTTTATTCTCCTAATATTGAAATTCAGCTTGTGCGTCGTGGTGTTGTGCGCCGCGCAAAACTTTACTACCTCCGTGGCTTAACAGGTAAGAAAGCGCGTATTGCTGAGAAGATCGTTCGTAAAACAGGGGCAAATATGATTCTTCCTCAACAACAGGAGCCGATCATCCCTGCCGAGCCTGAAGTTAAGGCGGAGAAGCCCTCAACGAAGGAGTAAATCTCAACACCGCCCAAACTTTGGGCCGCTTATCCCACCCTTTGTTATCCTTGGGCTAGAAGCGGTTGATTTGCGTAGCAAATCTTAGCGTTGCTTGACCCGAGGATCTTATTCCCCCAAGGAGATCCCCGATGAAGTAATGCTAATGTTTTTCTTTGAAAAACAAAGCATTACTAGCTTGGGGATGACAAGGGGGTGGACATAATAGAAAACGTGACCAGTGTTAATATGGCCAATCGAAAAATTTCTTTTGACTCACAAACTCCTCTATACTGCATAATGAAATAATCAAATTTTTGTGTCTAGCGGACAAGAAGGACGAGCATCCTTATGCCGCAACGTTGCTTCTTTTGTTGGCTAAAGGAAAATTTCCAATGCTGTTTGAATCTCATAGAGCCTTAATATCCATATATGATAATCCCTATCATCACTAACAAAGCCCCAATGACCCCTGTAATATTAGCTACGATGAGAGGGGTATCTTTAATGAGTACTCCATAGAGCAACCAACAACTTAAGGATATGAAAGCAATGGAAAACCCTAAAAGAGAAACCTCTCCCGCACTTTTAGACCAAAAAATATTGAAGGCTTGAAAATAAAACAATAATTGACCCAAAGATCCAATGATGCCCATGTTCTGTTTAAACCAGTCTTTGAACATGCATTATCCTCCTTTTTTTATGAGACTCCCCTCCAATAGACGACGTCATGACAAAGAGTGAAATGACGTTAACGTGCTTACGGTTATGGCTAAAAGTATAATCCTTATTTCAAAATTTAGGGCACATAAAAGTCCAGAAGTACTTAAAAAGTGGCTTTGAATCAGACACGACGTGATTTTTTTAGCTTAGCTTTTATCTCTGACGGCTTTTTCCGCAGAAGGGTCTTCCCCAACTCTCCTAACTGCTCTTTCAACACCTTAGACGGGATCGCTTTCACCTCACCGGGTGCAAGAGGCCCCAGCTGGAAAGGACCATAGCTCAGGCGAATGAGACGACTCACAGGCCAGCCCAGAAATTCAAAAACCCGCCGTAACTCTCGATTTTTTCCTTCTTGAAGACTGACTGTAAGCCAGGCGTTATCTCCTTGCTGCCGATCAAGAATGGCTGTTATGGGGCCATAATGCATTCCCTCAATCGTAATCCCTTTTTCAAGCTTCTGAAGCTCAAGGGGATCCACTTTTCCATGGAGACGCACTCGATAGCGACGCACCCATCCTGTCGAAGGTAATTCCAGATGGCGAGCGAGTTCTCCATCATTGGTGAGAAGCAAGAGCCCTTCACTGTTAAGATCAAGACGCCCCACAGAAATAACACGAGGGAGTTCCGCAGGGAGGGACTCAAAAATCGTGGGGCGGCCCTTTTCATCCTTATGGGTTGTCACAAGACCCCTTGGTTTGTAATACCGCCAAAGGTGAGAGGCTTCAGCTTGAGGTAATGGCTTTCCATCAACAAGAATATGCATATCCGGAGAGATACAGATAGCGGGACTTTCCAAAACTTTTCCGTTTACTTTGACACGCCCCTCAAAAATCCACGCCTCTGCCTCCCGCCGAGAACACAAGCCTGCGCGTGCCATAACTTTAGCAATTCTCTCACCCTTATCCACGTGCCGCCTCAAGGAAGGCCATAAAGAGTGCCTTATCCTGACTGGTAATAGCAAATTCAGGATGCCATTGAAGTCCTAAACAAAATCGATAAGCAGGTGCCTCGATTCCTTCAATAACCCCATCTGCAGCAAGGGCATTGACCATGATGCCCTGACCAGGTGTTTTTACAGCTTGGTGGTGAACGCTATTGACAGAGATTTCGTCTTTCTCAACAATTTTATGAAGAAGCGTCCCTTTTTTCACAGTAATCGTATGGATGAGCTCATTTCGACGTTGAGGTTGAAGATGATCTAAAGGATCAGGGACCTCATCAGGGATGTGTTGAATAAGCGATCCCCCCAACGCCACATTGATCACCTGCTCTCCGCCACAAATCCCCAAAAGAGGAATATTCTTTTCAAGCACAGCTTTTGCAATCGCAAGTTCAAACGCCGTTCGTTGAGGTTTAAGGGTGACAGTAGGGTGAATTTTTTCAACCCCATAATAGGTAGGGCTAATGTCATGCCCTCCTCCTGTGATGAGAAGGCCATCAATCAACGACACATACTCCCTCACAAGTCCAAGATCATGAGTCAATGGAAAAGGAATGCCGCCCTCTTCTACCACACGGTCGCAATATTTCTGTCTCACCCCATAGAAAGGAAAGGTTGCATAATCCCCAGTTTCTAGAGAATCAAGAGTGATTCCAATCAGTGGTTTTTTAGACATTCACTTCCAATCTCAAAATCCAAACATGTGATCTAAACTAAAATTACCCGCTTTATCACGCAACCCATGGTATCCAAAAAGACGACAGGTTTTATCTTGAATTATAACATATCCCCCTCGCGCTTTCTCTCGATCAATGGCTGAGAATGTCTCTTGATAGATCCAAAACCGCGATCCGCTTTGGGGAATCTTAAGGGACGCTTCTGCAAGGGGAGATCCCTCTTTCGAATAAAGAATAAGCTGTGTATCCGAGGTTTTATGCCACGCAGTTGAGGTGGGGTACACAAGATGACAAAAGGTTTCAATATCGTCATCTGTTCTCAAGAAAAGCCCCGTGGTAAGACCTGGTGGGGGACCCTTATAGGACTGAGGCTCATTTTTATAGGTAATGGCTGTGTTAAAAATATGGCTTCCAAAGCTTGTCTCTGCTTGGGCAGCAAGAGTTTTATGCTCATAGCGAAAGAGGGCATGAAGCCATCCATCGGCCTCATCTCCTACATCAAAGTCATAGATAAGCTCCACATGCCCATAGTCCTGGCCGAGTTGCGCCACATCATTGACCAAAAGCATTTGTTGATGATGGCGCGGTAGATTACCAAAAGCATGTTTTCCCTTCAAAGCGCCCTCCTTGTCATACACAAGAGCTTGGAGAGGCATAAATTTCAACTCCCGGCTCATGGGTGTGGGGAGAAGTGACGTGAGATAAGAATCTGTTGGAAGAAGAGGAGCCGGCAAAACAAACCCTTTTCCAAACACTTTTTTCAACTCTTTAAGTTTAAAATCAGGTTTAAGGTCGTTTCTCTCAACATTCACATGGGCCATACACCGATAGCCTTTTGTGTTGACCACTTCATAGCGGGGACGCACAAAGTAATGTCCGGCTTGGAGTTCGATCTGCTGCGGCCACTGAGCCTTAGGAAAGTATTTTTTGACATCCAGCTCATAGGTTCCAAAAGAAGGAATGTCTTGATCAAGCGCTATGGCATGGGAATCCCCCATCAGATTCAAGGTGACCTCTTGTGCGGGGACCGGAAAAGGATGGCTGTTTTGTAACCATAAAATAACTTTTTCCCCTTCTCGAGGGGCTGGAAGCCCCGCAAAATAATGGGATGGCCACGCATTGGCGTCATGGGTTGCTGACATAGCTCCCACGTCATGGAAGGTATCAAGAGCATATTTCACAATGCTATGTCCCTTTGTTCCCGTCAGATGAATAAAGAGTTGCCCTGTAAAATCGGGAAGATTAAAACGCTTTTTCACATCCCGACTATCAATCACAAGCGAGTGAACAGAGGGCGGCACCTCCTCCTCCCACTGGGCAATTTTATGTCCTTTTTCATCAAAAAGAAGGGCCCAAAGTTTTACCTCTTTGGCACCATATTTTGCCCAACAGTTAGCTGATTTTAGGCGTGTATGCCATCCGCCTTCTTCTCGAAAAAAAGCAAAGTTTGTAGAAAAGTTTAAATCTGATAAGTACGTGCTGTGATCTGTTAGCATATCCTCAGACAAACGAAGCTCTTTCAGGCTTTGAATCTCGCAAGAGGGGATGAGAAGATGCCCCATTTGAGTCAGATGCTTTTCCGGCTCAAAAGAAAGAATAAGAAGCTTCTGAGGTTTGTCCTGTTCCACATCTGTAATCAAGGCTGTGGTGGGGGACAAAGCATCAACGGCCTGGACATAGACTTTAGAGGGGCATCCCAGATTTGTCATAGCCAGAAAATCCTCAAGATGACCTTCAGGATCATAAATGGGGGGAAGCGAAGCCTTTTTAAGGGTGTCTACTTTTGGAGTGATCATCGGGTGCCCGAGGGCTTTAAAAAAGGAACAAGGTTTTTGATTGGCAAATGTCTTAATTTTTAGGACCATTAATGTTTCCTTTCAAAGTCTCTCGCACAAGAGCAGCCACTTTTTCTGTATCATTAAAAGGTACGTAAGTCCACGTATCAATCTCCCCCTCAAAGGACCGCACAATCCCTTCTTGAATAAGGCGTTGGATAAATCGTTTTGGTTTTGAATTCCTATGACCCATAAGAGGAAGACTATAAACTGGTTTACCTGTGAAGCAGGCTTCACACACCATATTAACGGAATCATCTGTCGCAAAGATAACGTCTGCCACCCCAAGCATGGCAAAATAAGGGTTTTGCTTTTCAATATCCGCAAGGAAAATGTTGGATTCATTGGCTAAGGCTTGGGTTAATTGAGCCCGAAAAGGCGTTCGAAAAGAAGGCGTTACAAGAACACTCCCTTGAGTTTTATCGCGAATAAAAAGAATCTTCTGAATAAGATCTTCTAAAGCCGCAAGGGGCATTTTATAGCGATTTGTCGATCCTCCCAACAAAACGACGCTATAAGGCCGAGGAAGTCCTTTAAAAAGAGATTTATATTTTTGCACATCTTCATGCATTTTTTCTCGAGTTACCTTGTGGAGAGCACCTTTTGTGGAGATGACATTTGGCCCTTTAAGGTTATCATGCTCAGGTGCCGCAATAAGATCAAAAGCTCCGTGATTCACAAGAGGATCTTGAATATGAACACAGACCATTTTTTTCTTGCTTTTCTCCTTAATCGCTAAAGCAAGGGGAGCTGATCTGCGTCCACAACTAATCACGAGATCAGGCCAAGGGGGAGTGAGGCTATCACTTTCAGGTGTCAATTGAGTGAGAGGATCCCCCCAAGGAATCCCCAACCATCCCCAGGGCCAGCGTCTTATACATGTCTTATGAAGAGTGGGCAAACCCACAGCTTCGGCAAGCCCAATGACTTGGCTTTTCATTCCTGGGAATTCATCCGTGATCGTCCAGCATGTTTTCTCCTTCATGCTGCATACTCAATATAAAAGTAATTCCACACACTTTTTAAGGCATCAATCAAGTCATCAATCATAGCATCCGTATGGACGGGAGAGGGGGTAATGCGAAGGCGTTCTGTCCCCCGGGGAACTGTTGGATAATTAATAGGTTGCACATAGATATTATGTTCTTTCAAAAGCCGATCTGAGGCCATCTTACATTGATGTGCATTTCCGACCATAATAGGGATAATGTGAGAAGGGGTTGGCATAAAGGGAATCCCCGCTTGAGTCAGCCTTTTTTTAACCTTCAAGACCGTCTCTTGATGGCGAGCTCGTTCAAGTTGACTCGTTTTTAAATGGCGAATACTGGCTAAGGCCCCCGCAGCGACAGCAGGAGGCATAGAGGTTGTAAAAATAAAGCCCGGCGCAAAACTTCTGACAAAATCAACTAGATACGCAGATGAGGCAATATATCCCCCCACAACACCAAAGGCTTTGCCCAATGTACCTTCTATAATGCTCAAGCGACGGCTTTGATTTTCGCGTTGGGCAATCCCCCCTCCTTTGTGACCATACATCCCAACCGCATGGACTTCATCAATAAATGTAAGGGCGTTATATTCTTCTGCCAAATCACAAAAAGCTTCAATAGGCGCAATATCTCCATCCATTGAATAGACGGATTCAAAAATAACAAGCTTTGCCCTCTCGCGTGGATAACGAGACAAAAGTTCTCTCAAATGGCGAACATCATTATGATGAAAGATTTCCTTGTGAACACGACTATTGCGAATTCCTTGAATAATAGACGCATGATTATGGGCATCTGAAAAAACAACACACTCAGGAAGATGCGTGGCCAGCGCACTGATAGAGGCTTCATTCGACACATATCCTGAAGAAAAAACTAACGCTGCTTCCTTATCATGAAGACCAGCAATCTCTTTTTCCAACAAGACATGATAGTGGTTTGTCCCAGAAATATTCCGCGTGCCTCCAGCACCGGCCCCTACACGAGAAATGGCCGTCGTCATGGCGTCTAGAATTTTTTCATGCTGTCCCATGGCCAAATAATCATTTGCGCACCAAACGACAACACGTCGCGGATTTCCTTCGTTATAATAAAAAGCATAGGGAAAATCTTTGGCACAGCGCTCTAGGTCCGCAAAAATACGATAACGACCTTCTGCTTTGATATCTTCTAGCTTTTGCCTAAAAAAGGCTTCATAATCCATGAAATCTTACGGGGCTTTAGGATAAATTTACAAACAACCTAAATGTCTTCTGAAAAGGATGCAAGAGTTAAGCGGAGCCTTGCATGAATCTCATTTATATTAACCTGATACACTCCTCTCACAATCAAAGAGAGCTGCAGTGTTCCTGCAGCTCTCTTCATTTGACAGCTCCCCAATCTCAAACAGAATCGTCTTATCCCCTGTTTTTTGGTCTTGACGGAAGGCGAGAATCAGTTTTACGCCTCCGCCTACACGGTTTAACGGATGTTTGAGGGCCCTTATAAGATTTATTTTTAGCTAAGGCACTTGATTGCACGGGGAGCACGACACGAAATTTACGATAGAAGTCTAGATCAATGATATCTGCCATGTCTTATCTCTCCTCATCTTATCCTTAAATACAGTATAGAGGAAGAGAGTTAAGATTCTTCTAGGGAAAAGTTGACAAAGTCTTTAGTCTAAAATTTTAGGAGAAAATCACGATGCTAGCTAAGGAAAAATTTGTTTTTTTTCAAGGCACATGGACCTTAGAAAGAACAACGAACGGGTTTGGAAAAATGCAAGGGACTGCTTCATTTTTTCCTTTTTCTGATCAACTCCCTGCTTTGCTATATCGAGAAGAAGGGACGTTTTTAACACCTCAGGCAAACCTCTTTGATTTTTACAAAGAATATATTTATTTTTTTAATCATGAGCAGATTGAAGTTTACTTTGCCTCAGGAGAAACAAAACAAGACCTTTTTCTTTCGCTTACCGCTTCGCCTAAAGATGACTCAGCTACAGGAACTCATCTCTGTGAAAAAGACCTATACTTAGCAACCTATCGATTTTTAGATAATGACACCTTTACTCTTCACTACGATGTAAAAGGCCCAAAAAAAGACTTAAAAATTGAGACTTATTTTAAGCGAGATCCCCTTTCTTAAGCGTTTGTAACGCTTCGCGTTCGGCTTAAGTATGTGTATACAACAGGAATGACGAAAAGGGTAAAGAGGGTTCCCACGCTCATCCCTCCCACAATCACAAGCCCGATCTGCTCCCGTGTTTCAGCACCAGCCCCAGATGAGAAGGCAAGAGGAACGGCTCCAAAGACCATGGCAAAAGTCGTCATAAGAATGGGCCTCAAACGCAATCGTGACGCCTCAATCACAGCCTCATAGGGAGATTTTCCTTGTTCCTGAAGCTTATTGGCAAAATCCACAATAAGAATACCATGTTTTGTAATAAGTCCAATTAAGGTAACAAGGCCGATCTGGCTGTAAATATTGAGGCTTCCATTAGGCACAATCCAAAGTGTAAAGATTGCTCCTGCCAGGGAAAGCGGGACACTAAGAATAATAATAAAGGGATCGATAAAGCTTTCAAACTGCGCCGCCATGACCAGGAAAATAAAGGCCAAAGCAAGGCCGAATATTAAGTAAATAGTATAGGTTTCCTTAAGGTAATCCCGGGTTTCCCCCGATACTGTTGTCTGATACCCATCAGGTAAAATACGACTCGCCGCCTGCTTAATATCATTGAGGACTTGCCCTAACCCATATCCTTCCTTTAAGACTGCGTCCAAGGTAACAGAACGCATCCCATCAAAGTGTCGAATGTCAGGCGTTGTTGTCACGGGTACAATTTTCACAAGATCAGACAGGGGAACAAGCGTATCTTTCTGGTCCCGCTGTCCCTTTACAGTCATTGCCAGCACATCTTGGGGAGACCGTCGGAATTGCTCTCCTACCCAGACACGAATAGGATACTGCTTGTTTTCTCTCTCAAAGTACGTAGACCTCCGCCCCCCGATCAACGTATCCAAGGATTGAGCGATGACATCTGGCTCTATCCCTAAGGTTACAGCTTTTTCTACGTTTGTTTCAACTTTATAATCTTGGCCAGGCGCCCCCATATCCGGCACCACATTACTAATCCCGGGATGTTGTAGCATAGCCGCCCACACTTTTTGCATTTGAACTTCAAGATCTTCATAGGAGCGCGTTGTTTGAATAACAAAGGAAAGGTCAAATCCAGTCCCTCCTCCAATGACTGAGCGATTTTTACAGCGAGCCCTCACCTGAAGACCAATGATTTTATCAAGTTCAGGCGTTATAGCTTCTTTAATATCATTACAACTTCGTGTTCTTTCATCCCAAGGAAGCATCGTGTTTTGTGAATAAGAATAATCTCCCACCTGAATAATCGTCATACGCTTTTCAAGCTCTGGAACAGAGGCGAGGATTTGATCCATTTGAAGTGCATATTTTTCAATGTACTTCAGCGTTGCCCCATAAGGAGCCTCCGCATTTGTCAAAAGAGTTCCTTGATCTTCTGCAGGCGTCAGATCTTTTTTTAATCTATACGCTCCAAGATAAACGCCAACAACTGCCACCAGCAAGCCAACACCAGCAACCCACAAGCGTTTTTCTAAAACACGCGATAAAATATCGCCATATCCTTGATCTAATTTGTCAAGCCATAGGCCCACCTTATCTGAGAAGATACGATAAGCCCTTATAATTTTAGTCTTTTTGAGGCTTGGATGAACCTCATTATGCGCCACAAGAAGGCGGGAGCACATCATTGGCGTTAAGGTTAATGCTACGAAACCTGAGATAATAACAGATCCCGCAAGGGTTAAAGCAAATTCTGTAAAGAGCCTGCCCGTAATTCCACTTGAAAGCGCAATCGGGGCATACACAGCCGCCAACGTTAAGGTCATGGCAATAACAGCAAAGCTAATTTCTTTAGCGCCTTGAATGGCGGCTTGCATGGGCTTCATACCATCTTCAATATGACGATAAATATTTTCTAGGACAACAATTGCATCATCAACAACAAGCCCAATAGCCAAAACCAAGGCAAGAAGAGTGAGGATATTAATTGTAAAGCCGAAAAGGAACATTAAGAAAAACGCCCCAATCAATGACACAGGAATTGTTATGAGAGGAATCAAGGACGCTTGGAATGACCTTAAAAAGAGAAATACCACAGCAATAACAAGCAAGGTTGCTTCCCAAATTGTTCTGTACACATGCTCGATGGACTTTTCAATAAAAACAGTATTGTCTGAAGAAATCTCAATTTGAGTACCTGCAGGGAGGCGTTCACGAATCTGAGCTAGTTTTTCTTCAACCCCTCTTTTTACCTCCAAGGGATTCGCAACGGATTTTTTCACAATTCCAATGCTCACCGCAGTCTTATCATTAAAACGAGAGGCAAAACGTGTATCTTCCGAATTAAGCTCTGCGTACCCTACGTCCCTTAAACGAACAATCCGTCCCTGACTTTCCGCAATAATCATATTATTGAACTGTGCCGGCGTTGAGAGGGATGAAACCGTGGTAACGGTAAACTCTCTTTCTTCTCCACTTAGCCGTCCCGCTGGCTTTTTCACGTTTTGTCGTTTTAAAGCCGAAGCAATATCTAGCGCTGTGACTTTAAATGCATTCAAGCGCACAGGATCAAGAACAAGGTGCATTTCTAGGTTGCCCCCTCCCCAGATCTCAACGCTAGCAACACCCTTAATTGTTTGAAGTTCGTTTTCTAAATTTCGATGCGCGTAATCCGCCAACTCATTAACAGTCTTCTTATCACTAAAGAGAGAGAGATAAATAAGGGGCTGGGAATCAATATCTGCTTTTTTAATTAAAGGCTCTTCCGCATCAGTAGAAGCAAGCTTGTTAGCGACCTTTTGAAGGCGATCACGCACATCCGCAGCTGCATAGTCGATATTACGATCCACCTTAAAATTCAACTTAATCGTACTATTTCCTGCTTCACTCCGGGACGTAACGTAGTCAAGCCCTTCAACCCCCGAGAGAGCCTCTTCCAAGGGGCGCGTGACTTGCATCTCGACAATTTGAGGGCTCGCTCCTTCAAGGGCTGTCGTGACGCTAATAACAGGCTTGTCAACCTCAGGAAATTGGCGCAATGAAAGGCGCGTGTAAGAAACAGCTCCTATAATAACTATTATGATAGTCATAACGATAGAAAGAACGGGGCGTCGAATAAGAAATTCTGTAAAGTTCATTTCTATTCTGCCCCCTGCGGCTGCTTGCTTTGTGGTTGATTAACAACCGTGACTTCATCCCCATCATGAACTTTAAATTGTCCAGCACTAATAACGACGTCATCCGCCTTAACACCATGGGTAATTTCAACCTCATTCCCATCTCGCATTCCGGTACTCACCGTTGTTTTGACGGCAACGTTATCGACGACAAGCCAGACGTGCTCTTCTTCTCCTTCTCGCTCAATAGCTGTTTGAGGGATGAGAACAGCGTCATTTATTTCACCCGCAGTCACCAAAACATGGGCAAATTCACCAGGACGATAGGCTTGCTCCTTATTGGACATTTGAGCGCGCAAGGAGACCGTTCGCGTTGTTTCATCAATTTCGGGACTAATTGCTATAATTTTGGCCTCAATAGGCAAAATATCAAAATCCTCAATTGTCACATCAACCATTTCCCCTACATGCACAAAGGGTAAATACGATTCAGGCACATGGAAATCCACATTAATCGGGTCTAAGTCAACTATAGTGACAAGGGCTGTTTCTCCAGACACAAGAGCACCCAAACTCACTTCCGTCAGCCCCAGCACTCCCTCAAAAGGCGCTTTGATAAGCGTATGTTCAAGAGAAATTTTTGCTTCATCTAAGTTTGCTTCAGCAACTTGCATATCAGCCAAAGTTTTGTCACGCTGTTGCAAAGTTCCAAACTTTTTTTCTAACAGTTTAGTAGCTCTCTCATGTTCTCCTCGAGCTTGAGCCAGCCTTGCTTCTGCTTCCTTAACTTTGGCTTTAAGCATCGCATCATCAATCTTAAAAATAGGATCACCAGCCTTAACTTCCTGACCTTCTGTGAAATAGATTTTTGCAATCTTGCCTGTGACTTCGGGGTGGAGAACAACAGATTGAACAGCCGTGAGGCTTCCTACTGTTCGAACACGTCTTAAAATTGATCCACTTTTAGCTGTCACAACTTCAACAGGAACAGGCTCCTTTCCCATAGGAAGGTTCACTTCTCTTCCTTTCCTAAACCACTGAACAGCAGCGAAGCCAATAGCGCACACAACAAGAGCGATTATAACTTTTTGGTATGTCTTCATTTTATTTTTCTCTTTTTAATACATAAGTAAATTGTAATTTCTTTTTTTGGCACCCTAAAAAAACGAGTCGATGCAAAAAATTTTAATAAAAATGTTTCATCTTTTTACCATATCAGACAAAATATTAACAATATGTTAAATATCTTTAGGAGGCAAAAATTGACATCTGACATTTCACTTCATCTTGCAGAGATTTTAACATCTCGCCTTTGTCATGACCTCATTACCCCTATTGGAGCTATCAATACGGGTCTCGAACTCTTCTCCGAAACACCCTCAGATCATCTAACAGACTCTACGGAAATTTTAAACTTAATTTTACATAGTGCTCAAACGGCCGCAGCTCGCGTAAGCTTTTTTCGAGCAGCTTTTGGAAGAAGTGGCGATGCACTTACCCTTGGAGAAGCCAGAGATCTTTTAGAAAATTATTTTATGCGCAGCAAATTAACGTCTCATTGGAAAGGTCCTTTCCAAAGCGATCTTACGCTGAAAGGCTGGGGTCGTCTTCTTCTCAATGCAAGTTTGTGGATGAGTGAATGCGCTCCTCGGGGAGGAACACTCCATATTTCCTTTTCACAAGAGGACCCCGTTGTTCTCTCTTTCCTTCTTAAGGCAGAGCCTCTTCTTCTGCATCAAGGCACCCTTGAAACTCTTGAAGGGCAATCCTCTCTCCAAGACCTTACCCCCCGAACAGTCCCCTGTTATTTAATCCATCTTCTTTTAGAAGAAAAAAAAGGAAAGCTTACCATTCATCAAAATTCTCCTTCAGAGCTATTGTTGGAGGTGAGAGAGCGCAGCTAATCGTTTTAATCAATAATAACCTCATACAATCCTGCTCCCCCTGAATAGGGGAAAATATCTCTTGCACATTCTTTGAATTTTTCGCAAATGACAGCTTTCTCAAAACTCTCCACACTCCTCCAGCGCGCCACATTAACAAAGCGAAACTTTGCTTGAGGAAGATGAGTTTGCTCATCGAGGCGTTTGTGTAATTTTGTTTCAATAAACCCATCTTGAAGCCGCATATAATCATCAACTTTTTTCCATAAATTCATGAATTTTTCTTCATCTTCCGGTTTAACAGCAAAAGGGTGTATCAAGGTGACTGCATTCATTTCTATCTCCATTTTAATCAGTTAACTTTAAAACTTAGGTCGATTCCTTTATAAGATTAAACGACAGGTCTATCTGACCTATTAAATTAAAAATAGCCCATGAATTGATAGGTTGTCAAGACCTGTCCAAATGTTCTATTGTGCTCTGAGGTATAAGGTGCATAACAACAGAAGAAAAAGCATGACGAAAATCAACAAAAGCCAATATGGGATTCTCAGTTTACTCAGCAAAAAAAATATGTCGGGGTATGATATAAAAAAAATGGCTCAAAAAGTTTCCCCTTTCCATTGGTCTGAGAGCAATGCTCAGATTTATCCAATTTTAAAAAAACTAGAAAATGATCAAATGGTTAAGTCAGAAATTGATTTAAAAAGCGGAGATCGAAATCGTCGTATCTATAGCATCACTCAACAAGGAAGAGATCATCTCATTCATTGGCTTAAAGAACCTGTAGAGCCTTCTTCTTATCGAGAAGAAATCATATTAAAATTAACGGCCGGGGAAAATGTTGAAACTTCTATCATGATTGACCATCTGGAGAAACTTCAAATACAAATTCAGGAACTCCAAAAAAATGTTATTGAAATCCAAAATGATATTGAACAACGGCATGAAGATGAGAACCGCAAACGCTATCTCCTCATGGCTTATGATTATGCAGCCATGCAGCTAGAGTCTAAACTTTCATGGTGCCAAAAAAGTCTTTTAAAACTAAAGAATTTAAATAAGTCGTAAAAAAGGGTTGAGGAATGAGAATCTTCTAGATCGCTCTGCATGCTTTAGGCTTACCTCTCCTTGAGCATGCTGAACAAAAAATCTTCTCTTTTTCGGCCAATTCATGTGCTAATTATCTCGGCCATACCTCGTGCTTCTGACAAATGATAAAAAATGCTTGCAAAAAAAGCTGAAATCGTTAAAGATACATAGGAAAGAGAAAATTTTTTCGCCCCGAACTCTAAGAAACCCCTGAAAAAATGGGGTGAGAGTATTACACACCATATATTAGAAGATAATACATGAAACAAGCTGGTTATTCTAAGCGGCCACGTGGCCGTTCTTTTGAACGTCATAGACAACCTCAAAAAAATTTAAATGGGGACTCTGCTGAGCCCAGAACACGTAGCAACCCACAGCAATGTGTCGAAAAATACCTCACACTTGCACGAGACGCTGCTTCCTCAGGAGATCCGGTATCTGCCGAAAATTATTACCAATATGCGGACCACTATTACCGTTTGGCTGCCGTCAATCGTCTTTCGCGGATTTCTGAAAGGCATAGAGAGCCTAAAGAAAAAGATCCTAATTCTTCCCCAGAAGATAATCCTGATCCGCTGTCTTCTCACTAACTTAAAGGACGTATCCCATGAGCAGCATTGTCGATATTTTAGGCCGGGAAATTTTAGATTCCCGTGGGAATCCAACCGTTGAAGTAGAGGTAGAACTTGACAGTGGCGCCCGTGGCCGAGCAGCCATTCCTTCAGGCGCATCCACGGGCACTCATGAGGCTGTTGAAAAGCGGGATGGAGACAAAAGCCGTTATAACGGTAAGGGTGTTTTAACCGCTGTTCAAGCCGTGAATGATGAAATTTATGAAGCTCTGTGTGGAATAGACGCTCAAAATCAACTACTCATTGACCAAACCCTTATTGACCTCGATGGGACGGAGAATAAAAGTCGCCTCGGTGCAAATGCCCTTTTAGGAGTGAGCTTGGCCACTGCAAAGGCAGCTGCTCAGGAAGAAAGACAACCCCTCTATCGTTATATTGGCGGCGTTTACGCTCATATCCTGCCCCTTCCCTTAATGAATATTATTAATGGAGGATCACACGCGGACAATCCTATTGATTTTCAAGAGTTTATGATTGTTCCCATAGGAGCCCCCACCTTTAAAGAAGCAGTCCGTTGGGGCGCAGAAGTCTTTCATTCTCTCAAGAAAAATCTTGTTGAAGCTGGGTATAGTACCAATGTTGGAGATGAAGGTGGTTTTGCCCCTGCCCTCCCCTCCACCCGCTCAGCTCTTGATTTCATAATGAAGTCCATTGAATCTGCAGGCTATCGCCCCGGGGAAGAGATAGGGCTTGCGTTAGATGTTGCAGCCAGCGAATTTTACCGAGAGGGGCGCTATCATATGACGGGGGAAAAAAAGATCTTCGATGCAGCTCAACTGGTCACTTTCTATGAAGACCTTGTAAAGTCCTATCCTATCATTTCTATCGAAGACGGAATGGCCGAAGATGATTGGGCGGGCTGGAAACTTCTAACAAACGCCCTCGGAGAGCACACTCAACTGGTGGGAGATGATATTTTTGTAACAAATCCATTGCGTCTTGCGGAAGGCATCGAAAAAGGCATTGCTAATAGTATCTTAATTAAAATCAATCAAATCGGAACCTTAACAGAAACTATCCAAACCGTGGATCTTGCTCACCGGGTTGGGTACACAACAATTATGTCTCACCGTTCTGGGGAGACAGAAGACGCCACTATTGCAGATTTAGCCGTGGCCCTTAATTGTGGACAAATTAAGACAGGTTCTCTGTCTCGTTCTGATCGCTTGGCGAAATATAACCAGCTTTTGCGCATCGAAGAAGAGCTTGGCGCTCAAGCCGTCTTTGGGATTTAGACTAATTTTATAAAATATTAACCACTCTTTGATACCCTTAAGTGAACTTACTAACTCCACCACAGATTGATAAAGGAGATTAGCTATGCTTTCATGGGTTGTCATCTTCTTCATCGTCGCAATCATTGCCGGCTTACTAGGATTCACAGGAATTATGGCCGCAGCTGCTGAAATAGCCAAAGTCCTCTTCTTCATTTTCCTTATTTTATTTGTTATAACATTTCTTATCCATTTGATTAACAGATCAAATAATCCATAAATATTAAAAAGGCCAATCGGAAAATTTGATTTTTAAAACAAATCCCCTCATAATGATAAAGATAAAATCAAAGACAAGCGCCTAAAATCCGACAGACAGGAGAACGGCTTATGCCTTATAAAACCATCTCTGACCTCCCAGACTCCGTAAAAAATGTACTCCCTTCACATGCCCAAGATATTTATCTGGCAGCATTCAATCATGCTTGGGAGGAATATAAATCTCCTCAAAAGCGTGCTACGCCAGAATCAAGAGAGGAAATTGCTCATAAAGTCGCCTGGGCTGCGGTTAAAAAGAAGTACGTTAAAGTGGGCGAACATTGGAAAACAAAATAGGTTTTTTAGAAAAAAAATGAAAAAAGAGCAGCTTTCCTCTAGTTATTTCCATCAGATTCATTTAAACTTGCTCTATGAATCTTGACAGACGTAATTTTCAAAGACTAAGCCAAAAGGCCATTGCGCCTTTTTTGACTTTTGCTGTTATCGGCTATTTCATCTACCACTCCATCCAAGGAGACAGGGGAATTCTTGCATGGATGCAGCTGCAAAGCCGCCTTCTTCAGGCTCAAAACCAATTAAATCAAGTTATTAAGGTTCGGCAAGATCTAGAAGAAAGGGTTCGATGCTTGCGCCCTGAAAGTATTAACCGCGATCTTCTTGACCAACAAGTCCGCCTTCAACTGGGGTATACTCATCCTGATGAAGTTGTCATTTTAAGGTTAGATACACCATCTTAAATATATAGCGGTGGTGGCGCAGGAGGTTTGGATAAGGAACAAGTTTCTTTTTTGTTATTCTTGGGCTAAAGATGCTCGCTCTACCTTACAGGTAGAGCGAGCATCTTTTTACCCGGGGATTGTTTAATAACACAATTTTCCCTGCATATCGCCACACGAGTTTGGGCAATTGATGGTTTGTGCTACGATGGGAGTGTTAAGAACTGTGGTTCCACATGCAGCAGCACATCCTGCCGCACCACCGCACGTCGCAGCGTGTGCTACGTTGCCTAGGTAGGTGCCGGTACAGATGCAAAGACTGGCCGCCGCTTCCACATTTGGCGCCGTCAGTAAAACAACAGCACTGCTGATGATCCCAATTACAGCCGATGTTTGGAGAAATTTTTTACACATAAGTATCCTCTTTCAGTTTGTTGTCGCTCAAGACATACATAAAAACGGTAAAATTTGAGCGTTCTTATTATACAGATCTATAAATTTCATAATATAGAAAAGAAATTAAAATACGGTTAACTTTTGATCAGTTAGATATCTAAAAGACGTTGTCGAACCCGAGAAGACTCAAAAGCTTTCAAAAACCAGGAGAGTGCTGGACTGCTTGAGGGAGTCTGCCAAACAATCTTAAAATAACCTCACCTTTGGATAAGAGCGAGTGAATAAAATTTCATGTTAAGCTTGTTTTTTTTGAGTTGGTAGCCCTAAGACAAGAGAGGATAGTGACACAAGCATTTGTAGGGGATCGATGTCTGGTATGGGAAAGATTCATATGAATTTTCAAAATGTCGAAGAGCGTTTCAATGAGAAATCTTTTTCTAAGCATAAGCTTTTCAATCAAAGGCATAAGGTGGTTCTTCATATTCTTCTTGATATTTGTAATCAATTTAAGACCTCTTTGATAAAGGGCTTGAAAAAGGTTTTGAGAAATGTAGCCCTTATCAGCAAAAAGGGTTCCTTTAAGATGGCGGATCATTTCATCTAAAACAGTACGTTCATCCACATTTCCAGGTGTTATTTTAACAGCCACAATACCCCCTTCTGCCAAAAGCAGGGGTTTTTATTAACTTATTACCAACTACAATGTTATTGAGCTGGTGGTGTTGCAGGAGCTGGAGCTGCTTCAGGTGCTGGAGCAGGAGCTGGCTCAGGTGCCGCAGGAGGAGGTGGTGGTGGTGGCGCTGGCACTTCCGCTGGAGGTGGTGGCGGGACTTCCTCTGCCTTTTTTTCTCCGCAAGCTGAAAGAACTAAAGCACCAGTTGCGAGCAAAGCCGCAGCGTATAATATATATTTCATTTTTGTTCCTCGTTAGTTAGAGTTGCCGGGGACTCTCTCATCATTATAGTTTGTAATTTTAACCGGACATAGTGAACAATACCATAAATTTTAGACCACTGCAATTGCAGAAAGATTATGAATGTCAACCTTCTCTTTTCCGTGCTTCAAAAGCCGCCGCCGACTTGCAAAATGTCCAGAAAACGTATTGAGTTTAAGGTCATGAACGTGAGCCAGCCCTTCCTTTAAAAGGACCTCCTGAATATAGCGAGGGAGATTAAAATAATGATGCCCCACCTTTTCAGAGGGATAGAAATACGTGTCGTAAACACCCTCGATCAAGTCCGGAAATTCTGGCCCTACCTCATAATCCTGCTGCTGGATAGTGGGGCCAAGTGTGGCATAAATCTGAGAACGCTTTGCTCCCAAATCTTCCATAACTTTAAGAGTTGCTTGGATAATACCGTCCTTTGCCCCACGCCAACCCGCATGACACGCCCCAATCATATGAGAGGAAGGATCATAAAAAAGAACAGGCCCACAATCAGCTGTCAAAATACCAATAGCAATATCTTTAAGCATTGTTACAAGGCCATCTCCTTCCTTCTCCTCTAGCTTGGGCTCAGTCACGTGAAGGACTTTAGTTCCATGCACTTGGTTGAGGGTTATAAGAGGAAGATCCCGACCCACCATCGCTTTCATAGCCTGTTCACTCTGTGATGAAAGAGACTCTGGAGCAGCTTCAAAGAAAGCATGCCTCACGTGAGGAAACTGAGAGAGATAGGGACAGTCAACTTTCATGATTCAAATCCTGCTGGCTTGAGGGAAGATGGAGAAAATACGGACATCACTTTAAAGAGGTCTCCCATATGTTGGGAATGCGTAAGCCTTATAACAGCGGCATCCACACTGGCACACCTAAGAGGGTTTTTATGCTTTAATGTTTCTGCTCTTAAGTCAAGACCTATGTTTTGCAAAAACTTTCCTTGAGAAAGAGGGCCTAGGACACCAAGTCCTTTAGAAATCGCCAATTTTTTTAATCGCCCAAAATTTACATGACACGTTAAATCTGAGTGCCCTATATGAGACAGAGGAGACGATGGCTGTCCTTCAAAAAGAGCTTGAAGACTCTCTCCTTCTCCTGTCTCATACCCATAATCAAGGCAAAGAAAAGCACCACGTTGTTTTAAAAGGCGTGTGGTAATGTCTTGCATAACTGTCACTGTTGCAGGCGTTTCTTCCCAAGTTTGGTTTGCTCCCACGTCTTTGCGAAGCGGCCTAAGGATGAAAACAAAGGACTCTTCTTGAAGCCCCACAGCTCTTTCATAGAGTATATTTTCCCGTCGCACAAAACATTGTGTTGGAAGAGCATCAAAAAACTCATTAGCAATAATAATGAGAGGATCTGACGAACAAGGAATCTCCTCAATTTTCTCGTGCCAAATCACAGACGCATGTTGAATACTTTTTTGCTGTTCTTGTCTTAAAACAGGGTTAATTTCAACAAGATGAATATTTAGAGCACGCAAAAGAGACGGAGAAACCTTAGTCACCCTTAAAAAGTCTGCCATCAAGGTTCCTCTTCCAGGACCCAACTCCACAAGTGTAATGTTCTGAGGACACCCAAGCTTTTCATAATAATCGATGGCCCAAGCCCCCAGAAGTTCGCCAAACATCTGGCTAACCTCAGGAGCTGTCGTAAAATCTCGACCAACTCCCTCATGAGTCCGATAATACCCATAGAGCGGATGCTGAAGGGCAAGTTCCATAAAGCGATTTTGAGAGAGAGGACCTTTTTTCTGAATTTCCTTCCGTAAGATCTCTTCAAGCATTTTCATCTCTAAGAAGGGCTCGAATACTCAAAAAAAGACCAAACCCTAAAACCGGAAGTGAAAGGATCTGCCCCATCGTGAACCCTCCTGCAAAGTATCCTAAAAACACATCCGGCTCTCGAAAACACTCCGCCGTTATACGCGCAAGAGCATAGCCTGTTAAAAAAATCCCCGTCAGAAGTCCTCGCCGATGACCCCAGCGGGTATAAAGGGCCCCAAAGCTAAGAAGAAAAAAAAGCACAAGTCCTTCCCAAAAAGCTTCATATAATTGGCTTGGATGACGTGGGAAAGGGCCTCCTTGAGGAAACACTATGCCCCAAGATACATCTGTCATACGTCCATAAAGCTCTCCATTCACAAAGTTAGCAATGCGGCCAAAAAAAAGACCTATCGGAATTCCACAGCAAGCTAAGTCTGAGAAATTTAAGAAATAAATTCCCCGACGCTTTGCATAAATGGCTGTTGCGATCACAACACCTAAAAGACCTCCATGAAAAGCCATACCTCCTTTCCATACTTGAAAAATTTCCAGAGGATTTGTCATGTATTTTGAGGGATTATAAAAAATAACGTACCCAAGGCGTCCTCCCACAATGACTCCTACAACTGCCCACACAAGGTAATCATCAATCAACTGACGCGTCATAGAAGGGAATCTCTTTGTGAGCCATAAACTATATTGCCACCAACCTAAAATCCCCACCACATAGGCAAGCCCATACCAATGGACAGCAAAAGGACCCAATTGAAAAGCGATAGGATTTATATTTGGAAAAATCACAAAAGTCTCCTTTTTTATATTGCTATATAATCATATAATTTTATTTATAAAATTTATCAAATACCATTTGACTTTTTTTATAAACCGTGCAATCCAATAAAAACCTCAACGAGAGGTCAAGGATTACCATAATCTAGAAGGAGTTCAAGAGAATGCTAAATGTTAAAAAAATTTTTGTTTTGTCTTTGACAGCAAGCTTCCTTTACGAAGGAAACGCAGCCATAGCAAACCCTAGTCAAGACTTCAATCGGGACAACTATACGCTTACAAGACGTCCAGTTAACCGATCAGCTAATCTTCAACCCCTAATGAATGGCCCTCTTACCTTACAAAGAGGTGGTCACCCCCTAAAAACTGATGTCCAACCCATGACAACTGGAGTTCAACCTCTCACCCTAAGAAGAGGTGGTCAACCCCTAACAACTGGAATTCAACCTCCCAACCTAAGAAGAGGTGGTCAACCCCTAACAACTGGAGTTCAACCTCTCACCCTAAGAAGAGGTGCGCAACCCCTAACAACTGGGATTCAAACTCTCAATCTAGGAAGAACCGTTCAACCCCTAACAACTCGTGTTCAGACTAACCCTTTTACCCTAAGAAACGGCGTCCAGACAACGACAGCAAAGCCTAGCCAAACTGTTGTCCAACCACAGCTGACTGGCCCTCTTACTTTAGGAAGAAGCGCCCAGACAACGACAGCAAAGCCTAGCCAAACTGTTGTCCAACCACGGATGACTGGCCCTCTTACTTTAGGAAGAGGCGTCCAGACAACGGCAGCAAAGCCTAGCCAAACTGTTGCCCAACCACGGATGACTGGCCCTCTTACTTTAGGAAAAGGCGTCCAGACAACGACAGCAAGGCCTCAAACTGTTATTCAACCACAGATGAATGGCCCTCTTACTTTAGGAAGAGGCGGGCAAGCACCTGCGATGAACCAAGAAGTCATTATTATAAACGCTGCTGATGTGAATCCTCACATACGTAGAATGATGGAAGCAGATGGCAAACCAATGAAGGCTCAAGAACGGACTAATCGTCAAGAGCTTATTGAGATGTTGACTGAGCTTCAAGCCGATGAAAACCAAGGGCATTATCCTCGCGGAGTAACCGCAGCAATCAAACAAGAGCTAAATAGGATACTTAGACTCAAAAATTACAATACACTATAAATTTTTACTATCAGCTGCCCTCAAGAAGAACTTGAGGGCAGCTCCTTCTCTCTTCCCGTTTATACCCTCTCTCTAAAAAAATGAGACATTTTTCACATAGCAGTTGAGTTCCTTCTTCTGTGGCCTTACTCTTTCATCTGTAGATTTACCTTATAGACGAGGAGTTCATGATTACGGTTCGCTTTCCTGATGGGTCTCACCGAGAATTTCCAAAGGGCATCACAGGGTGGGAAGTTGCAAAAACACTTAGCATTAGCTTGGCTAAGGAAGCGGTGGCTGTTCGCATTGATGATCAGCTATGGGATTTAACACGTCCTCTTGAAAAAGATGTGACTTTTGAAGTCATTAAGCGACCTTCTGAAGAAGGGCTTGATATTTTGCGCCACGATGCCGCTCATGTCTTTGCAGAAGCCGTCAAAGAACTTTATCCTGAAACACAAATCACCATCGGTCCATCCATTCAAGATGGCTTTTATTATGATCTTTATCGTGAAGCGTCTTTCACACCCGAAGATTTAGCCTGTCTTGAAGAGCGGATGCATGAGATTGTCAATCGGGATGAACTTGTGAGTCGCGAGACCTGGGACCGCAAGAAAGCCATTCAATTTTTCAAAGATCAAGGCGAGCTTTTTAAAGCTGAAATTATTGAAGACTTACCAGAAGGGGAAGGAATTACCTTTTACCGCCAGGGAAATTTTCTGGACTTGTGTCGAGGCCCTCACCTCCCCTCCACAGGAAAGTTAGGACATGCCTTTAAGCTCATGAAACTTGCAGGAGCTTATTGGCGGGGAGATCCAAAAAATCCTGTTCTCCAGCGTGTTTATGGAACAGCGTGGTCCACAGACAAAGATCTCCAAACCTATCTCACCCGATTGGAAGAAGCAGAAAAGCGTGATCACCGTCGCCTTGGGAAAGAAATGGATCTCTTTCATATGCAGGAAGAAGCTGTGGGCAGCGTCTTCTGGCATCCTAAAGGATGGACTCTTTATCGTCTTTTAGAAAACTATATTCGCGATAAAATTACCGCAGAAGGCTACGTAGAAGTCAAAACCCCTCAACTGCTTGATCGCTCCTTATGGGAAGCCTCTGGTCACTGGAGCAAATTTAAAGAAAACATGTTCACCCTCAAAGACGGGGACAAAGTCTTGGCCTTAAAGCCCATGAATTGTCCTTGCCATGTACAAATCTTTCGTCAAGGCATGAAAAGTTACCGTGATTTGCCTATTCGTATGGCTGAGTTTGGTTCTTGTTGGCGAAATGAGGCGTCAGGAGCCCTTCAAGGATTGACACGTGTCCGAAACATGGTCCAGGACGATGCACATATTTTTTGCACAGAGGATCAAATCGGAGAAGAAACCCGTAAATTTTGTCTCCTCCTCCTCAATGTTTACCAAGAACTTGGGTTTGAAGAGGTAATCGTAAAATTTGCCGAACGTCCCCCTGTGCGCGCCGGCGAGGACGCTCTTTGGGACAAGGCAGAAGCCCAACTAGAAGCCGCCGCTCGCGCTGCAGGACTCAGCTATACCTTAAACCCTGGGGAAGGTGCCTTTTATGGACCAAAGCTAGAGTTTGTTTTAAGAGACGCA
Source organism: Pseudomonadota bacterium (assembly GCA_016185255.1). Taxonomy (GTDB): domain Bacteria; phylum Pseudomonadota; class Alphaproteobacteria; order UBA9655; family UBA9655; genus UBA9655. The sequence continues at coordinate 6,038 of JACPNY010000031.1, read as the reverse complement.
ATTGGACGAGAGTGGCAATGTGGCACTCTTCAGCTTGACTTTATATTACCCGAAAGACTCGATGCGTCTTATATTGGAGAAGATGGAAAAAAACACCGCCCCGTTATGCTTCATCGTGCAATTTTAGGGACTTTAGAACGATTCATTGCAATCTTCATTGAACATTATGGTGGAAAGTTTCCTCTCTGGGTTTCCCCTGTTCAGGCCGCGGTTGCAACCGTTACTCAAGAATGGAATGACTATGCTCACAAAGTTCTAGAAAAGCTTAGAGCGGCTGGGTTGCGTGTGGAGGCAGACCTCCGAAACGAAAAAATTAACTACAAAATTCGTGAGTTAAGTCTTCAAAAAACACCCTATATTCTAGTCCTTGGAAAAAGAGAGGCTGAAGAAGGAACAGTTGCCTTACGAAAATTAGGGGGAGAAGCGCAAGAAATTCTTGCACTTGACCAAGTAATCGATAAACTAAGAAAAGAAGCAATAGCACCTCACAAGAGGTCTAAGGAGTGAGTATTTACTCCTAACTGTCATTACGAGCGAAGCAAAGTAACCCAAAGGCTGGATTGCTTTGAGAGTTTATGCTCTCTCGCAATGACGAATGATTTGTTAATATATAAAAGGAGAAGGCTACATATCTAAAATTATAAGAGAAGACAAAGGGTCCACCCAAGACGGCCCTCGCGTCAATGACAAAATTCTCTCTCTAAAAGTCCGCCTTGTGGATGAAATGGGGGAGATGGTTGGTGTTTTATCTCAAAAAGAAGCGTTAGAACGAGCTTACAAAGCTGGTCTTGATCTCGTAGAGGTTTCCCCAAATGCAGATCCCCCTGTTTGTAAAATCTTAGATTACGGCAAATATAAGTTTGAAGAACAAAAACGCCGAGCGGAAATACGCAAAAAACAGAAGATTATTGAAATCAAAGAAATTCAACTGCGCCCAGGCATCGACAAGCATGATTTTGAAGTTAAAATGCGCAGTGCTCGCAAATTTATTGAAGAGGGCGATAAACTCAAAGTAACCTTGCGCTTTCGTGGCCGTGAGTTATCTCACCAAGAATTGGGGACAGACGTTCTCAACCGGGTCAAAGAGACTCTGCAAGATATTGCAAAAGTCGAGCAATATCCCAAACTTGAAGGAAAACGCATGATCATGGTGATGGGACCCGCGAAGTGACAAACTTTATGCACGACAGGACTCTCTTGGTAATAAAGGGGAATAGGTTTTATCCATGATGAGTGTAGCTTTCAAAGCTGACGGTTAAAAAGTTTAAGATAGGTTATACCATCTAAATCATCTAAATAATAATGAGGCATTGTGTAAGCTTCATGAAAGCCTATGGCTTTATAAAAGAGGCGCGCATTCGTATTATTATCCGTAGTATCTAAAAATATCCCCCTATTTTCAGATTCTCTCGCACGCTTTTCAGCATAATCCAAAAGGGCTTTTCCCAGACCATTTCTGTGAAACTCTGCTGCTACAACAAGAGTATAAACACAGGTTAAAAAATTTAATCGTTGATGTTTCATAGCCATTAAAGCAATAATCTTATTATCTTGTATGGCTACAAGAACATCTCCTTCATCATCTTTTGAAAGTTTTTCAGCAGCGTTCGCATGAACTTCTACATAATGTTCTGGCCAGCTCACGCCGCGCATAAGGTCTTTGATAGCTTCCCTATCTTTGGATTCAAAAGAGCGAAGTGTATAATGCAATTTATTCATAAGGAATCTTTATATACCTATTCAAGTTGAAAGCGTGAGCTTTTGTTGCAATTTTTCCATTGTCATCCCCGCCTTCACGCACTAGTGTCCGGGGAACATTGAGACAACCTAACATGAGTAAAATCCGAAAGAAAGTTGTTGTGAGGATTCCAATAACAGTCAGCGTCTTTCTCGTTTTCGGTTTTGGAGTTTTGGGCATGTAAAAAGATTACATTTAACAAGTGTACACATATCTTTTAAACGTATGTCATGGAAAGAATGCCGACCTCAACATCGAGGACATCTACCATCGCTTTAAATCCTTACACGAGACTCTGAAAGAAAATCCTCATGCGCCGGAATCTTTCAGGAACGATGTGAGAGACGACCTGAAATCTCTCAGTTGCGTGTTGTTTTACAACAAAGGACTCATGGAGATTCTCAGCCGCCATCATGCGGAGGATGCCAAACTCATTGAGCACATCGCGCAAGAGCAAGATCTGCAGCACCAGGAGAAACTTCACCAAGAACAAATCCAGCAACGGAAAATTCATGATAGAGGAGCCTACTCACTTTGAGGAGGTTTTCTTTTTTGTTGGGGTAAAAAAATTTTCATGAAGCTTTGTGGAATGAGTCCCTCAATTAATTATAGTGTGGTAAATTATGTTGTATTTTTATCAAATTATAACATATTGTTTTACATAGTGTATAAACTAGAAAATAGGAGAGGTAAAGATGACTACTTCAGCTAATAATTCTCAAGAACAAGTCGTTTTAGATTTTGTAAGTGCTTTTGAAAAACTTGACTGGGATCAAACACGGTCGCTTTTAGACGATAATATTGTCATGTACATCACAAATGCTGAGGGAGGGGTCGATAAAGTTCAAGGACGCGACATATTAATGCAACGTTTTCAAACGGTTGATTATTCAAAGGCTCAGTCCCTTAGCCTGATTCCCACTCAAATCCTCTCCATAGAAACAGGAAAAGTCATGGTCATGGTGCATGTGAAAGCTCATAAAAATGGAGTCGATTTTCAAAACTATGGCGCTTACTTGGGGTACATAAAGGATAACAAAATAACCCATCTTTGGATGGTAGAAGCTCAACCTGCTTATAGCGATCAGTTTTGGAAGACGTGATCTTTCGTTAAAAGGGGTGCAAAATTCATACAAACCTAAAGCGGTTATTTTCTCAATTTTTCCTTTAACTTCCCAACTTTGTCACATCTTTTACTTTATAAAAGAGAGGTCCTGCAACGGTATCTACAACAGCTGTAATCTTCTCATGACGTAGTTGAAAGCTTTCTTTTTCGTGAAAATTCTTGAGTTTTCTCATAAGCTGCTCTTCTTGTGCCCATGTTAATCCCATAGAGATGATATCAGAAGGGTCGTCTGTGTTTTGACCGTTAATTCCATAGACTGGGAAAGGGTAATAGTCCTCTATATCCTGCCCTTTTGTTAATGGAGGCAACCAAGCGTCATGAAAATCTTCATACGTTTTTCCTGCCTTTAGTTTCCGAAAGAGCACACTGACAAAAGGAGGGAAAAAAAGAATTGGCATTATTTCCCTAAAAAAATCCTCTTGTTCAGCCTCGGAAAGAGCTCTAAATTTTGCAAGTGTTTCTTTAATTTTTCCTTGATGTAGAAGAGTTTTGATATCCATCATATACCCACTCCTTATAGAGCTGACGTTAAGAGAATATCAGCGAGTTCATCAGGACAATCTACCATAGCCCGATGGGATGAATTTAGTTTGTAGGTAGTCCAATTTTCATCCTTTGAAGCTTTGTTGGCTTTATCGAAAATTAATTTTGTAATGTTAAAAACTGAACTTGCCGTACATAAAACGTAAGTTTTAGGTATTTTCTTTATTTTTTCAACATCAAAAGTGAGGTGGTTAGAGGAGAGTTTTATGTGTTCAGCCACAAGATAGTTTCCAAGGTATTCTTGTGCTTTCGTTGCATCAAGAAGATTTAATGAGGATTTCCCTGCCTTAAGGATATCTAATAAGGATTGGCCATTTTCAGGTAATGCGGCATCAACATATACTAAGTGACTCAGTTCTTCTGGTAATTTATTAGCAACGCCCGTAATAACCAAGCCTGCATAGCTGTGCCCAACAAGAATAACGTTCTTAAGTTTTTCACTCATGATAAGGTGGGAGACTTCAGAAATATGATCTTGTAAGGTGCTTTTTGCTATATCGGATAAAGTGGGGCAAAACACCTGATGTTTATGCTGTTGAAGCAAGGAGGAGACTTTATTCCATACCTCTCCTGTACTGTTCCATCCATGTACTAAAACATAATTAGACATATTTTTCTGATCCTGATTGTACACATTTTATTAAGCAATTATAATCTACAGTAATTTAAGGATTAATTAATCGCTCTGAGTAAGAAGTATATAAAAACATGCTCGTTAATGGGGGATGACATCGGTGGTTTTAACGAAAACACGAACTTTCATTCATGATAGGTATACTGCTTTTTACAATTATTTACAGCGTCCCAAAAAGACGGTCACCCGCATCACCAAGTCCTGGAAGAATATAAGCTTTTTCATTGAGTCTTTCATCTAAAGCTGCGGCATAAATAGGAATATGAGAATATTTTTCATTAAAGACCTGAACGCCCTCGGGTGCCGCCACAAGCGCCATAAACTTAATTTTTGAAGGGTCCACCCCATGACTAATCAACGTATCAACAGCCGCCACCGCTGAGTTTCCCGTTGCTAACATGGGATCTACCAGGAAAAACATGCGCCCGCTTGTGGGGGGCAGTTTAACCAGGTATTCAACGGGCTTTTTAGTAACAGGATCTCTATACATCCCAATGTGCCCCTCATCCGCTTCAGGCATCAATTCTAAAAGCCCATCAGCCATACCAAGACCTGCTCTTAAAATGGGGATAATGGCTGGGTTTGGGCCCGCAATAACAGGCGCCTCCATCGATGCGAGAGGGGTTGAGATAGGCTCAATTTTTAGAGGCAAATCCCGGGTTACCTCATAACCCATTAGAAGCGCAATTTCGCGCAATAACTGACGAAAGGCATGTTTAGGCGTATTTTCCTTCCGCATTTGGGTAAGCTTATGCTGAATGAGAGGGTGATTAATGATATGAAGGTTCGGAAAGGGTGAGGGAATCATGAGGGCCAACTTTCTTGATTTTACATATACCTACGCCATAAGCCCCCTTCTGATCAAGGTTTAAAATTAAGCCCCCTTTCTGCGATTCTCTAGGGGCACTATATATTGCTGCCCGCTGAGGAAAAATTAAGGTACACGCAACAATAAAAACAACGAGGACAGCTGATGCCTCATAGCGGCTTAGGGCTAATCCCCCGTCATCAAGGGGCTTGTCAAGAAAGTCGCCCAAAACGGCTCCAAGCGGTCGCGTCAAAATAAATGCTGCCCAGAAAAGGAGAGTTCTGGATATATGTGTCCAGTAGTAAGTTGCAGCCACGATTGCCAGGAGGATCCCGAAAAGAATTCCACCTCCCTTATATCCTAATTCCAAAGTATTAGACGTCCAATCTCCCAAGGCAGTCCCCAACGTTTGAGAAAACATTATTGTGACCCAATAAAACATCTCCGTCTTTGGAGAGCTCACTGTCCCCACCTCAACAGAGCCAAGCGACCAATACCAGATACTTATAGATGAGATGAGCAGAACGAAAAGGACTAACGTACCACCCGCGTATCCAATCCCAAGAGATCGGTCGGCAAAATCAGCCAAGGTTGTTCCAACAGTCGTTGTCGCAATGATGGTTGTCCAATAGGGCAGCGGATGGAAGCGCTTTGCCCGAATTTGTATCAGGACTGCAACAAAAAAACAATCGCAAACAGACCGGTGCCAACAAGGTATCCAAGATTCATTGACATGGACACCATATCTCCACCAGTCTCCCCCAGTGTCGTGGCGGTGATCTTGATGATCCAGAAAATCAAAGTAACTTCCGGAACTTTGCTCATATGTGTGGGGCTGATTTGATTCATATTAAGAGAAACCTCTTGCCTCAAGCGAGCTCTCCATGGGTCCTCTAATCTCCATTAGTAGATCTTCTCTATATCAAAAGAGGCCCCTAAAGTATACCCAAGAACTCAGGGAAAAACTCGTATATTGACAACCTCTTAGCTTAAACCTAAGAATCGAGATAGATGAGTCAGCATATGATTTGTCGTTTATCTAATGTTTTGAACCTGCTGCAAAAGGCTGAGAGATGTGATAGAGAGATGAATGGCAACACATTGAAAAGGTTAAGATATGTCATTTGCAGAGCTCTTGGTGACCCAGCGTCGGATAAGTGATCTTGATAAGATGTTGGAGCTAGTTCGA
>JACPNY010000063.1 GCA_016185255.1 Pseudomonadota bacterium | reverse complement strand
CTAGGGTTACTAAACAAAGGGCTAGGGGTCAAAGTAAGTGAATTTCTTTGTTGTGAAGCAGCCCCAAGCGTCTGAATTAAGCTCGGTCTCTGACTAAGATTAGTAAGCAGAGGGCTAGGAGTCAAAGTAAGTGAATTTCTTTGTTGTGAAGCAGCCACAAGCGTCTGAGTTAAGCTCGGTCTCTGACTAGGGTTACTAAACAAAGGGCTAGGGGTCAAAGTAAGTGGATTTCTTTGGTGTAAGGTGGGAAGAAGGATCTGTGCTAAGTTCGGTCTCTCAACAAGACCATGAAACAGAGGGTTAGCTGCCAAAACTAATAAATTTCTTTTTTGTAATGGAGTCTGTCTCTGACTCAAGGGACTCCCCTCAAGAACAGAAAAATTTTTAGGAGAAGGAGAAGACGACGGTATCAATCTTCTAGCTAATAGTACTCCCTTAGCATCTGATACATCTTCAGGAGACCGAGAATATGCTAAGTCAATCCCTCCCAAACACGTTGTTACACTAAGCGCCAAAACATATCTTTTTAAAACACATCTTTGTACCATTTCAACCACCTTTAAAAACAAATTAACAAAAAACAAAACAAACATGCTCATGGACAGGATAAATTAAATGTATTAACATAAAGTAAAAAAATTAATTTTATTTAATGAAGATCTATTTTTTATTTAAAAAATACTTGACGTCAAAATTCATGAAGATAATTGTGGAAAAAGACAACTGAGTTAAAAAACAACCAATACAATTAGATAATATGAGCATCTATTCTGCTTCTTCTGCGAAGTAACATTGAAACAAAATCCATATCAGAAAATTTATTTGCACCGAATTCTTGACTACTTTCTGAATCAATGCTAAATAATTTAAAATTAACTTTTTAAGGTTATTTATTATGATATTAAAATTTTCTTGTTCAATTTTATTTCTAACGGCACATCTATTTCTTTTCGCACTCTCTCCCCTAGAAGCACGATGGGCCTTAGAAGGTGATGCAAATGTCGAGTGCTTGCAAAGTGATACGACTTATAAGGTGGATAAGTTCGGGAAATGGACAATGGAATTCGATATTCATGCAAAGATTCTTAATGAAGCTGGGAGACAAGCTCTATCAGTCTTAACATTCACTTATGATGCCACACGCAGCACCCTAGAAGTACTCGAAGCTAAAACAAGTGCGCATGGAAATGAATTCATCGTTCCAAAACAAAAAATAGAAGATAAACCACTAGCAAGCGACCCTCTAGGATTAAGAGAAGAACATCAAATACTCATCCCTTTTGAACAAGTATCTATTGGCTCCATCGTTCATCTAAAACTGCGAAGGAAATTATTCAAAACAGATTTTGAAAATTATTATTATAATTCTGTAGCGTTTGGAGGAGACTATTTATGGCGCAATGCGAGCGTCACGTTTGAGTCTGCATTACCCCTTTTCTTCAAGGTTAATGATCCACAAAACCTCTTACAAGTTACGGAAAACAAAGAGGGGCCCACGCAAGTTTTACGCATAAAGTTAAAAAAACCACTTTTCCGAGCACTGGTTGGTGAATTTAATGCTTTCCTAGATCCTGAGACAAAGACCTATGTCTCCGTTTCAACAGAAAAAAATTATGAACGCGTAGGAAAAATCCAGGGGAAACAATATCAACCAATATTAACAGAACAACTGCCTACAGTTCTCGATAGCATCCGAATCGCTGCAAGTAAAATTAAGGATGAAACAGCTTGTATTGATACTATTGTCTCTCATTTGATTGAAAAAATTCATTATCTAGGGAATTGGAATTCAGCCGAAGGAAACCTTGTTCCGCGAACACTTACTCAAATAGTCACGACAGGATACGGAGATTGCAAGGAATACTCTGCTTGTCTTGCGGCAATTTTGAATGCACTAGGATATCAAGCCAGGATTGCTTTGGTACAAAGAGGCGAGATTTATCTGGAAGAAAACAACCTCCCTGGTATTAACGCATTTAATCATGCTATCGTTAAAGCTATCAGCCCTTCGGGCAAGACCTATTGGATCGACCCAACAAACATAACAACCATGGCGGATGGTATTTATCCTGATATTGCTGACAGGCCGGCACTCGTCCTGGATCCGAACAAACCAGAATATGAACATATTCCACCTGTAGATTATCATCATGCACGCTCTCAGATTGAGCAAACAATCACCCTAAGAGATGATGGTTATGTGGCAACTCAGGGATCCTTTTGTTTACAAGGCGAGAAAGGACATGGGTTTACTCAAGAATTAATCATGAACCAACCCTCTGTGCTAAAAGAACACGTCATCAAGACGTTATGTCGCGGTGCAGATCCTATCAACCCTATCCTCACCCTGCCAGTGGTAACCTCACGAAAAGTTGAAACTTTGAAATCAACTTATAGTTATGCAGAGGAGAATACCCTGATCCACACAAACCTTGGCTATGCCTTTCCTCTAGAAAGCACGTGGCATCAGCCTTACGTGGAAACTTCTCAAAAACATGAAGGGGCCATCTTTGTAGGTCATCCTGAAACTCGAGTTAAAAAAACAATTTTTAAGAGAGCTAATGCTGAGAATCTCAACAACCTAGAATTTTCCATTCAAACCCCTTGGCTCAATGCAAAACGAGAGGTTTTTGTCTCTGATGAAGGCATTACAGTCACCGAAACTGTTGAGCAATTAACAAGTGTTATCTCCGCAAAAGACCTTAAATCTCCGCAATTTGAAGAGTTGAGAAAAACGCTCCGCAAATATTGTGATGGAGCAGCAGTTATTTTCTCTACATTAAGTACTGACGAGAGCGACTGACTCCTCTCTTTTGTAACGACTCTGGACAAAAATAGGCCTAAGATCCTTATTCTACACTTGATGATTTGACCATATTTTTATCCATTTTTAAAATTTGATAAATGCATCAAACAAAATTGTAAATACGCATAAAAATTTAATTAAAATAAAATTATATAATTAAAATCAAAGTAATAAATATCTCAGAATTATGTTGACTTTTCCTCTCAAAAACGCAAAGTTATCCTTAACGTTTCACACATACTACTTGGATCAATGAGGCAAAATTCGTTCAAGCTCATAACCCTTATTGTTTGCTTTGTTGCAGCCTGTGCCCTTATATTTTACGTGTCATATAAGGGGCCTTTTCTTCGTAAAGAAACTCAAGAAGTCTCTTCTCAAGCCCCTTTCCCTGAACCCGAGCCTGAGCCCGAACCAAGCTCCTATGATGAAACTCTTGTCATCCAGGATGGAGATACACTCGCAAGCGTCTTGAATCGTCTTGGTATTTCTGCCTCTCAAGCTCAAGAAGCTATAGAGGCCCTTTCCAAAATCTTTGAACCCAAAGATTTAAAGGTTGATCAGGAAATTTATGTCGTATATGAGGATTCCCCCGATGGGGAGGGATACATCTTAAAATCCCTCTATTTTCAGCCCGACATTGATCATGACATAGAACTTACCCTGACAAGCACTGGCTCTTTTGACGCCGTAAAACATAAAAAGCAGCTTAAGCATGAGCACGTGAATATTGCTGGAAATATTAACATCAGCCTTTACGCAGATGCATTAAAAGCGGGGGCTTCCCCAAAGATGCTTTATGATATGATCAAAGCCTTTAGTTATGACGTGGATTTTCAGCGGGACATTCAACCTAACACGGAATTCTCTCTTTTTTATGATACCTTTAAGGATGAGGCATCAGGCCTAGAACGTCCTGGAGAGCTTTTGTATGCCAAACTTGTTATTGAGGGAAAACCTTACGAGATCTATCGTTTCCAGCCTACAGGAGGGGTTCCTGGATACTATACCGCTCTTGGAGAGTGTGTTAAGAAGGCGCTTTTGCGTACCCCTATTGATGGTGCACGCCTCTCTTCAGGATTCGGCAATCGCAAACACCCTATCTTAGGATTCACAAAAATGCATAAGGGCGTTGATTTTGCTGCTCCTAAAGGAACACCCATCATGGCAGCAGGAGACGGCATTGTGGAACGCTGTAATCCTTATGGGGGCTATGGAAACTACATCTGTGTACGCCACAATGGAAACATGAAGACTGCTTATGCTCACCTCAGCCGCTATGCGAAAGGAATCTCTACAGGAAAAAAAGTCCACCAAGGACAGGTTATTGGTTACGTCGGAAATACAGGATCAGCAACGGGACCTCACCTTCATTTTGAGCTTATCCAAAACGGAAAGCACATAAATCCTCAAAAAATAACGCAGCTTCCTAGCTCTAAGCTAACGGGCAAACTCTTGATTGAATTCAAAGCCTTCATGAAAAAAGTTGAAAAGATGAAGAAAGACCGAGAAAAACAACAGATGACCGTGGCGCATAGTGGAAGCAGCCGCCTTAAAGGAAATACCCTTTAAACCCCAGTTTTGCATGAGGATTTTGTTTTTATATTAAACTACAATACGTTAACTTCATTGCAAGGAACGAAGCGGTCCCCGTGGAGATGGGGAACAACTCAGACAAACTATTTATTCCGATGGAATTTATCCCCCTGAACTTACTCATTCATCATCGTTTTTGCGGTATTTTCTGATGTGGAATAAAATATCGTAAAACAAAGAAAACAGGAGACGGGCTAGAAATAGGGTGACAGAGGAATGGGGATGGCACCATCATTGAGAGAAATCAGTTATCAGCCAGAATCTCTATCTGACTGACTACTGACTACTGACTACCCCTTCCCATAGACCTCTTGGGCACGTTGTTCAAAAGCACTCAACATTTTGTCAAAGGCGCTTTCAAATACCATCTGAGTGGCGCTTTGAAAAAAACTATTCTTAAATTGAAAATCAATAAAAAAATCAACGTTTGTACCCAAATTCGGCCCCTCTTTAAAAACCCAGTGATTATTCAAAGAGTGGAAAGGGCCATTAATATACTCTACATCAATACGGGTTTTCGGCGTCAAATGAACCCGAGAACGAAACGTTTCTCGAAAAAATTTATACCCCACGATAAGATCAGCCATCAAATCTTTTTCAGATCTTGAAACAACACGCGCTCCAAGACACCAGGGTAAAAATTCGGGATATTTTTCCACATCGGCCACCAAATCATACAACTGATCGGGCCGATATGGCAAAAAGTGGGTATGGAGACGCGTTCCCATTTAGATGACCTTTTGAGCCAATTGTGCCTCTCGCGCAGCCCTAAGGCGCAAAAAATCATCTCCTGCGTGATAGGAAGAGCGCGTTAAGGGGGAGGCTGACACCATCAAAAACCCTTTCCCCTTTGCCATACGCGCATAATCTTCAAATTCGTCTGGGGTTACAAATCGATCAAGGGTGTGGTGCTTAGGAGTGGGCTGAAGATATTGACCAATCGTCATAAAATCAACGGAAGCCGCTCTTAAATCATCCATGACTTGATACACCTCTCCCTTTTCCTCCCCAAGCCCCACCATCATGCCTGATTTAGTGAAGATGGAGGGATCCAAATCCTTAACGGTCTGTAACAAGCGTAAGGAATGAAAATATCGCGCCCCAGGGCGCACATCCGCATAAAGACGCGGAACTGTCTCTAGATTATGATTAAACACATCGGGACGTGCCGCAACCACAGCCTCAATCGCCCCTTCTTTCCGCAAGAAATCCGGTGTGAGCACTTCAATGGTTGTGTGGGGAGCCTGGGCCCGAATTTCTTTGATTGTTCTTGCAAAATGGTGTGCTCCCCCATCTTCCAAATCATCCCGATCCACAGAGGTCACAACGATGTGATGGAGTCCCATCTCTGCGATGGCTTGCCCTACCCTCTCTGGCTCATGAGGATCAAGAAGATCAGGGCGCCCCGTTGCAATATTACAAAACCGACAGGCGCGTGTGCACACGCTCCCCAAAATCATGACCGTTGCATGCTTTTTAGCCCAGCATTCCCCAATATTGGGACACGCCGCTTCCTCGCACACTGTGTTCAATTTTTGACGACGCATCAAGTCCCGTGTTTCTTGATATTCCTTTGAAACAGGAGCCTTCACACGAATCCAATCAGGTTTTTTTAAACGCGTTTCCACCAACGTAAATCCTTTGTTCTACAATCATTCTACGCATTTTAAAGGCTTTGCGTAAAGGTTAGAGTATAAATATGCTGTAATTGGATACAAAGGAAGGAGTATCTCATTATTCATTTTATGAGGATTGCGCAAAGAAATCAAATTTTTCGATTGGCCATGTGACAGGGTATTCAGAATCAGAGAGGGACACTTTAACTTAAGGATCACTTCACAAATAACAAAGGCTAAGCTTCTGTCTCATTGAGAAAAAAACTTAGCCTTTGATAGCTTTCAAGCGTAGGGCTATCGAGCCCACTTTGGATCTTGAGGCTTTCTGCTCTCATCTCTACGAGCAGCTTCACGAGCTCTTTCGCCTTCACGTGCTTTCTCAGCATCCCGTGCTCTATCAGCTTGTTGCTTACGTTCGTCTTGTGACTTACGTGGATCTTGTGGCTTTCTTGGGTCATTTGCTTTAGACATAGATTTATCCTCCAATTTACATGGCGCAATAAGTTGCACACATTTACTAATTTACAATAAATATATTAATATTTTGTAAATTTACGTTTAAATAAAATACAAAATGCGCACTTATATTAATAAAGAAAGTTGTTGTTTTCTTTTAGATGATCTAATTGCCCATTTGACGAAGCGACCGGTAGATGGCACAAATAAGGATACTCAATCTCTTATTAAGTGATGCCATGACCCAAGATTATCGCCCCACCATCTTTCTTCCTCAAACAGACTTTCCCATGAAAGGGGATTTACCTCAAAAAGAGCCAGAGATTCTCAAACGATGGGAAGCTATTGGTCTTTATGATCTGATGCAAAAAAAGGCAGAGGGACGCGATCTCTTTGTGATTCATGATGGTCCCCCTTACGCCAATGGGCACATTCATTTAGGCCATGCGCTCAACCATATTTTAAAAGATATCATTAACAAGTCTCAATACAAACTAGGAAAATCAACACCTTTTGTGCCAGGATGGGACTGTCATGGCCTTCCTATTGAATCCAAAGTCGAGGAAAAATACCGAGAGAAGGGCGTTAAACGAGAAGATATTCCTCTCCCTCAATTCCGTAAGGATTGCTATGCTTTTGCAGAGCACTGGATCAAGGTTCAAATAGAAGATTTCAAACGCTTAGGCATGGCCGCTGACTGGGCGCATCCCTATACCACTATGGCCCCCGAATCCGAGGCTGAGATTATCCGCCTGATGGGGATTTTTCTTATGAATGGAAGCCTGTATCGAGGTGTCAAACCCGTTATGTGGTCTGTTGTTGAAAAAACAGCCCTTGCAGAAGCGGAAGTAGAGCACCATGATCATGAATCTCTCTCGATTTATGTCCGGTTTCCCATTTATAAAAGCCCTCTCCCCGCCTTGAGAGGAGCAAGTGCTGTCATCTGGACCACAACCCCCTGGACACTGCCCGGGAACCGAGCCATTGCCTATGGAAAAGAGCTTGATTACATCGCCTTACGTGTAGAGCAAGCAACGGAAGGCTCCCTTGCCCAGCCTGGAGAAGTCATCCTGATCGCGAAAGAACTGCAGGAAACTGTGGAGACTGAGCTCGGCATTACCGAAAGCTCCTCCCTTGGAACGCTGAAGGGAAGAGAGCTTAAAGGAACCCATGTCCACCATCCTTTTCATGGGGAAGGGTATGATTTTGACGTTCCCCTTCTCCCTGGCGATCATGTAACGCTTGAGGCAGGGACAGGACTTGTTCACACAGCTCCTGGCCATGGAGTCGAAGACTTTGCTGTGGGAAAGGAATTTGAGCTTGAAGTCCCTGACACCGTCAATGAGGAAGGACTTTATTATGACCATATTCCCCTTTTTGCAGGCAAGCATGTCTATAAGGTAGGGCCTGAAATTGTGGAAAAATTAGAAGACAGGAGTGCCCTTTTAAAACAAGGCAAGATTATCCATAGTTATCCTCATTCCTGGCGATCCAAAAAGCCCCTTATTTACAGAACAACCCCTCAATGGTTTATAAGCCTTGAGAAAAAGAATCTACGCCAACATGCGCTTGAGGCCATTGAGACGGTCCGCTGGATCCCTGCCATTGCGAAAAACCGTCTCAAATCCATGATTGAAAATCGTCCCGACTGGTGTATCTCTCGTCAACGCGCCTGGGGAACCCCCATCACTCTTTTCATCCACAAAGAAACGGGAGAAGTTCTTAGAGATTTTGACGTTATAGATCGCATCGTAAAAGCTGTGCGCGAAGAGGGCTCTAACGTGTGGTATACAGGCGATCCCGCTCGCTTCTTAGGCCCCAAATACAACCCTACAGATTATGAACAAGTCCAAGATACGCTGGATGTATGGTTTGATGCGGCCTCTACCCAAAGCTTTGTACTCCGTCTTCGCCCTGGCTTAAAGTGGCCAGCAGACCTTTATTTAGAGGGATCCGATCAACATCGAGGATGGTTCCAAACGTCCCTTCTCGTTGCCTGTGGAACCCATCATGGCGCCCCTTACAAACAAGTCATGACCCATGGCTTTATCGTTGATGAAGAGGGCCGCAAAATGTCCAAATCTCGCGGGGATGCGGTTTCTCCTCAAACGGTCACCAGTACCATGGGAGCAGATATTCTCCGCCTGTGGGTTGTGGGAAGTGACTATTACGAAGATCTTAGAGTAGGCCCAGAAATTTTAAAGCGCCAACAAGACATTTATCGACGCTATCGCAATACCTTACGGTATTTGCTGGGGGCTCTTGCAGGATTTTCTGAAGGCGAGAAAATTGATTATGATCAGATGCCTGAGCTTGAACAGTGGGTTCTCCATCGTCTCTATGAGCTTGACCAAAAAGTTCGCGACGCCTCTACAAGTTATGATTTTCAAGCACTTTATACAGAAATTCACAATTTTTGTGCCGTTGACCTTTCGGCCTTTTATTTTGATATTCGGAAAGATTCTCTCTACTGCGATCATGTGTCTGACTCAAAGCGTCGCGCAACGCGGACGGTCATGGACGTAACCTTTGAGTGTCTCACAAAATGGCTGGCGCCTGTCCTATGCTTTACCGCTGAAGAAGCTTGGCTTTCTCGTTACCCAAGTGAGGACGGAAGCGTCCATCTCGAAACCTTTCCTGCCCTTCCTTTCGCATGGAACAACCCAAAGGTTGCTGAAAAATTTGAAGGATTACGCAATATCCGAAAAGTAATGACGGGCGCCTTAGAAGTGGCGCGGGCTTCAAAAAAAATTGGATCGAGCTTGCAAGCGAGCGTAACAATTTCTCTTAACCCTTCTCTGCTGCCCTTTATTAACGAGGTGGATCTGGCTGAGCTTTCCATCACATCCAACGTTACGGTAGAAAAAGCCTCTCTTTCGAAAGAAGCGTTTACTCTGGACGATGTTCCCGGCGTTGGCGTCACCGTCCACCTTGCTTCTGGAGAGAAATGTGCCCGCTGTTGGAAAGTCTTACCCGAGGTCAAGAGTCGGGATCTGTGCCATCGCTGTGAGGATGTAGTGGGGAGAGTGTGATGAAAAAAGAAATCTTACAATTACAAGAAATAAAGTTAATCGGGCTTAGTATGCGCACAAGTTATCAAAATGAGATCAATCCCGCCACGGCCAAGATAACTCCCTGCGTGACTCGCTTTTTCCAAGAGCAAATTCCAAACAAAATCCCCAATCTTAAAAACCCTCATGCTACATTCTGTGCCTATACGGATTATGAAAATGACTATAAGGGGGCCTACACCTACTTTATCGGCCAGGAGGTTACCTCTATTGATGCCATCCCAGAGGATCTTGACTCTTTAACGATCCCTCCTCAAGCTTACGTGAAATTTACAACCGCGCCCGCCCCTGTCCCTCAAGTTATCATCCATGCATGGCAACAAATTTGGCAAATGCCTTCAAGTACTCTAGGAGGAAAACGTAGCTATAAGGTTGATTTTGAAATATATGATGAGCGAGCCTATGACCCTCAACATACTGTCATTGATCTTTATGTTGGGATTGCATAATGGCATCTCCCAGTGTCAGTCGGCTCTCCACATAGCATTTTAAATTATACAAAAACCTAATGATGTAAGACTGGAGTTTATAGAGACACTTCTTGACAGCAGAAAAGACATTTATGTTGTCTCCTAACAAGCGTTCGCTCTGGTTAATCTCAGACGTCCCATATTTTTGATACACCAACCGTGGGTTTTCAATACCTGTAAATCTTAAACCAAATTCCCATCCTCTGGTAATATAATGATCGATAGGCATTTTTATCGGCAAAGCCTTTTCTAATAATTTTACCGCGGCTTCTCTATTAAGAATATAGGCACCCGTGTGAGAAATTTCGGTTAAATAAACAACTAACTTCTGGTTATCGGGAAAAGATTTTATCGTTAATGGGGTACCGCGGTGCGATATTTCAAAGCTAGTAATATCCCAATATTTGTTGTTTTGTATCAGTTCTTCAATCACCAATCGAAGCTTTGTGGGATCAAAACTTACGTCATCTTCAAAAATAACCGCATATTCAAAAGGGGATTCTAAAAAAGCTTTCCAAGCTTTAATGTGGCTAAGAGAACACCCAATAGTCCCTTTTTTAGGGAGATGACTAAGAAATTCTAGATAGGTTTTTAGGTCCACTTTTGTATTTATTTCTGCATCTGACAAAGCCTTCCCCTCAACGGCAGAGATTCTTTCCACAGGGATTCCAAGACGATCAACATTTGGCTTAACATACTCATAACGGTCTTTAGAACGGTCCAAATTGATGATATAAGCGATCGCCCCCCCCTGGTGACGTGTGATGGAATCAGATAAATTTTTGCCTTTCATTTCTGGGTCCGTATCTAAAACAAAATACCCCACAGGGTACACCAACAACAGAAACACCAATATTATTAAAAACTTAATGCTTTTTATTAACATTTTTTTCTCTCTACAGGCTCGAAAAAACCCTCTTTATGGAGGGAAATTCAACAAAGAACTATCCGGAATAAACCATACAAACAAACAAAAATAAACAGAAATCTGTCTGTATTGCAGCTGTAGTGGTCTAGAATTTTTCGTCATCTTGCTCTTGAGTGAAGGTTGATATATACATCGCTTGAGTCTCCAACATTGCAAGGACAACAGGAGTATGATTCTGCACCCAGCTCCCTTCACACGTCTCCTCTCAGCTCTTCTCATCGTTCTTGTAGTTGTGGCGGTTGACCAAATGTCAAAAGCCTGGATTCTCTACGATATAATGAATCCACCTTCTATCCTTCCCCTCTTTCCTTTTCTGGATATTGTTTTAACATGGAACCCAGGAGTTGGTTTTGGTCTTTTCAAAGCGCATTCCCTTTGGGGAAGTGCCGCTCTTGTCTTCTTAGCTATGAGTATTTCCATAGCTCTAGGAGTTTGGCTGTGGCGCACAAAAGACAAAGTTTTACTCTTGAGCCTTAGCATGATTATTGGGGGAGCTATTGGAAATACCATTGATCGCTTACGGTTTGGCGCCGTCCTTGATTTTATTTACGTTCACGTTTACATTTTTGGTTACCATTTCCCTGCGTTTAATATAGCCGACAGTGCTATTACCGTGGGAGCTGCTCTTTTGCTTTTAGAAAGTTATGTGAGGAATAAAGAATGACCCTATCGACTCGTCTCGTCACCATTAGCCTTGTATCTAGCTGTATTTTACTCCACGGCTGCCAATCCGTTAAAAGAACCTTAGGCATGGAACGCGATGCTCCGGATGAGTTTGCAGTGGAGCCCTGTTCTCAGCCCCTTGACATGCCCCCAGACTTTTTTGTTCTCCCCGTCCCCCGACCTGGTGCCCTCCCCCCCCAAGAAATAAAAGCCATGCAAATAAAACGGGACAAACTCATTGGCGTAGGGGCTACAAAGGGAACTTCAAGTCCGGGTCAAAAAGCTCTCCTCGACCTGGTGGGAACTGAAGAAGGACAAGGTCAAGTTCGAAGCCAAATTGACGAGGAATCTCGCATTGAGTCCCTTAATGGCAATCCCCTCCTTAAGACATTAGGCATTAAGCAGCAAAAAGGGGATGCGGTTAATCCTGTTGAAGAAGCGGCTTCTCTCCAAGAAAAAGGAATCGCACGCAGCTCACCAGTAGAAGCGAACTAGAACAAAGATGGACTTACTCTCCTAAAAAGCGCTGTGAAATATTCTCGCTCTTTTGCTATTTTTTGCCTTGTTCTTATCCTTGGGCTCTTGAGCCTTGGCACCTGGCAACTCTATAGAAAAGAAGAAAAAGAAATTCTTCTCAAAGCTCTAGCAAAAGCTTATGAAACCCCTCCACAAGACGCAGACGAGGTTAAGACACCATCTCTTTTTCAACCTCTCTTTATAAAAGGGCGCTTTCTTCCCAACAAAACCATTTTTTTATCCGCGAAAACTCATCAGGGAAAAAGTGGCGTATATGTCTTGGACGTTTTTCAAACTCAAGGGAAAAAATTTCTTTTGGTCCAGCGAGGATGGGCACAAACCCCTACAGCATCCCCTCCTTTACAGACCTTAACACTAGAAGGAATAGCAAGACTACCCTCCCCTCCTACTTACTTTCAGCCAAAGAACACATCGCCCACATATTTTTGGATAGATTTAAAGGCACTTTCAGATGAGCTGAATCTTTCTCTTTTGCCCTACTATATTGTTTCAAAAACTTCCTATGATCCGCATGTTTTGCCAACAGATCCGATCCCTTTTCCTTCAAACAATCATCTTCAATATGCCATAACGTGGTATATCCTTGCTTTTTTCCTCCTATGTGTGCTTTTCTATAGGAAGAAATACTTTTTACAAAAGGAACACACGTGACAGTTCGTACAACAACTCTTAAGAATGGACTTCGTATTATAACAGATGATGTCCCTGGTCTTGCCACCGCTAGCTTGGGATTGTGGGTTGAGGTGGGAGCACGGCATGAACCCGCAGAAGTTAATGGAATTTCTCATTTTTTAGAGCACATGGCCTTTAAAGGCACTACGACACGTTCAGCCAAGCAAATTGCAGAAGAAATCGAGAATGTTGGCGGTCATTTGAATGCCTACACATCAAGAGAAAACACGGCCTATCATGCCCGCGTTTTGCAAGAAGATGTTCCTCTTGCCTTAGAACTTATTGCCGATATTATCCAAAACTCTACCTTTGAAGCCGCAGAAGTGGCTCGTGAGAGAAATGTCATTCTGCAAGAAATTGGGCAAGCTCTTGATACGCCTGATGACATTGTGTTTGATTATTTTCAGGAAACAGCTTTCCCTCACCATCCTTTAGGCCGCCCTATTCTTGGACGTCCAGACATCATCCATAGAATTTCCGGGGAAGACTTAAAGACATATATGGGACGTGAGTATATAGCCTCTCGAATGGTTTTCGCCGCAGCAGGCGCTGTAAATCACGATCAAATTGTTGACCTCTGCCAAAAACATTTTTCCAAACTCTCTCAGCATTCAGTAAAAGACTATGAAAAAGCCACCTATAACGGAGGGCATTTTTATGAAAAGAAAGACCTTGAACAAGTGCATCTTCTAGTAGGTTTTGAGTCTTGCCCTTATGGTCACCCTGATTATTATCCCCTATCTGTTTTCTCAACTCTTTTAGGGGGGGGTATGTCCTCTCGTCTTTTTCAAGAGGTGAGAGAAAAGCGCGGGCTTGTGTACTCTATTTCCTCATTTAATTCTGTCTTCCGAGATACAGGAGTCTTTGGTATTTACGCCGGCACAGGAGAATCTAAAGTCCAAGAGCTCATTCCCACAGTTAAAGGTGTTTTTGCAGACTTCTCAAAAACACTCGAAGATAAGGAAATCGATCGGAGTAAAGCGCAGTTAAAGGCAGGACTTCTCATGGCTCTTGAGAGAACCTCTACACGCTGCGAACAGCTTGCTCAACACATGATGATCTATAAGCGTCCGATCCCTTACCAAGAGATTATTGACAATGTAAGCGCTGTTACGCGAGAAGACCTTATTTCTGTCTCAGATCGCCTTACGCAGAGAAAAACCACTTTCGCCAGCATCGGCCCTGGGAAGGATATAGGGTGGTGAAAGCCTGCACTTACGCCCTGCCAAACTCTTCCGAAAGGGATTCTGGGACAATACCAAGCTTTTTCATAGCCTGCTCCCATTTTTGTTCAATGGGCGTCTTAAAAAGAATATCTATGTCAGCTTCGACCTGAAGCCATCGGCTGCTATGAAGTTCGGCATCCAGCTGCCCCGCTTCCCATCCCACATACCCCATGGCCAGCAGGCAGTCTTTGGGACCGTCTCCTTCTGCAATAGACTGCAGAACATCCACAGTTGCCGTCAGGGCAATGTGATGAGTTAAACGAACCGTGCCAGGATGAGTAAAATCATCAGAATGAAGAACAAATCCCCGTCCCGTATCAAGCGGCCCCCCAAAATAAATGGGTAAGTCTCTCTTCATTGAGTCTCGGGGCAAGTTAAGGTACTCTAAGAGGCCTTTAAGGGTGAAATCACCTAAATGCTTGTTAACGATTAAGCCCATCGCCCCATTTGCATCATGCCCACAAATATAAATGACCACCTTTTCAAAGCGGGGATCTTGCATGTGTGGCATGGCCAACAGAAATTGGCCCGTTATATATCCTGAAAGTTCTTGTTTTGGTGTGTTTTTTTCTACCATACCCTGGTTATGCCACACCTTATGCTAAAAGTTTATTAACTTTTTCACCAATCCATGTCTTTTTTTTCCTGCAGAAAGTTTCAAAGTTGTCTCTGGCTCAAAAGACGTTGCGGTAAGGGTCAGAAGCTCATCTTTAATCGGAATATCATTCAGACGTGCTCCCCCTGCTTCAATCAAACGGCGAGCTTCGCCTTTAGAGGCGGTAAGACCCAAGCGGTGAAAAATATCAAGAATCGACACTCCTTTTTCAAGCTCTATCTCAGACAACGAGAGGGTAGGAAGAGAGGCTTCTTCAAGATTCGCTTCCGAAGATTCAAAGAGCTTTTGAGCCGTAGCTCGCGCCTCCTTAACGGCCTCTTCTCCATGGATAAAAGCCGTTGCTGCGTCTGCTAAAACCTTTTTAGCCTCATTAATTTCAGCGCCCTCTAAAACTTCAAGCCGTTTAATTTCATCAAGAGAAAGAGTTGTAAAAAGCTTTAAAAACCGCCCCACATCTTGATCTTCCGTATTCCGCCAAAATTGCCAATAATCATAGGGAGAGAGGAGATCCGCATTTAACCACACAGCTCCTTGGGACGTTTTTCCCATCTTAGCACCACTTGAGGTGGTAATAAGCGGTGTTGTCAGCCCAAAAACTGTTTTATGGGCAACACGCCGCACCAACTCCACTCCATTAATAATGTTACCCCATTGATCTGAGCCCCCAATTTGAAGGAGACAGTCATAACGCTTATAAAGTTCCAGAAAATCATAGGCCTGAAGGAGCATATAGTTAAATTCAAGGAAAGTCATGGGATGCTCTCGTTCAAGACGCAAGCGAACGCTCTCAAAACTCAGCATGCGATTAATAGTAAAATGAGTTCCATACTCTCTGAGAAAGGTTGAATAGTTTATCCCATCAAGCCAATCCGCATTATTGAGCAGAATCGCATCCTTTGGCCCCTTCCCAAAAACAAGGGCCTGCTCAAAAACTCGGCTCAGACTTGTAATGTTCTTCTCTATCTCCTCGTCGTTTAAAAGTTTGCGAGATTCATCTTTCCCTGTGGGATCGCCAATTTTAGTCGTCCCTCCCCCTATCAAAACGAGGGGATGGTTCCCTGTTTGTTGCAGCCAATAAAGAACCATAATTTGGATTAAGCTTCCCACATGAAAACTAGTCGCCGTTGCATCAAACCCGATATAAGCGGCAACAGATCCTTCCGCCATACGAGAATCCAAGGCCTCCAAATCCGTTGCTTGATGAACAAAGCCGCGATCATTCAAAATGGCAAGGAATTCAGACTTCACAATATTTCACTTTCTTTAAAGGGCTTGCCCGTAACCATCGTATATACAGCCTCAGCAACATTGGATGACTGATCTCCAATCCGCTCTATATTTTTAGCGGCAAATAATAAATGGGTACAGGGGCCAATATTTTGAGGGGCTGCAATCATAATATCAAACAGCTGAAGGAGGTAAGCATTATACTGCTCATCCACCTCACGATCCATATGCCACACACGAAGCGCCAGATCTACATCATAGGTAGCAAAGGCAAGAAGTGCTTTTTCAAGCATTTCTCTAGGCTTTTCTACCAAAGAGGACAGAGCTTCAATAGACGAAGAGGGTGGAAAATCTGTTAACATTAAAGAGCGCTTGGCAATGTTACTCGCATAATCAGCAATGCGCTCTACTTGGTTTGAAATTTTAAGCGCCGCAACCACAGTGCGGAGATCAGATGCAACGGGCTGACGCAGGGCAAGAATTCGAATTGCAAGTTCATCGACTTTGGTTTCCAAGTGATTAATTTCATAATCATGATCAATCACGTCATGTGCAAGCTGTTCATTGCGCTCTACAAGAGAGTTCATGGCTTTTTGAATTTGCTCAAGAGTAAGCTCACCCATTTGCTGAATGAGACGATGAAGAGTTTCAAGTTCCTCATCATAAGCTTTAACAATATGCTGATTCATCCGTAACGTCCTGTAATATATCCTTGCGTTTTCTCATCTTGAGGCATAGTAAAGAGAGCCCCGGTCTCCCCCGTCTCCACAAGATAGCCGCTATGAAAAAAGGCTGTTTGTTGAGAGACGCGCGCTGCTTGTTGAAGGTTATGCGTTACAATAATAAGTGTAAACTTTTCCCTCAATTCATCAATAAGTTCTTCAATCTTTGCTGTTGCGATGGGGTCAAGAGCTGAACATGGCTCATCCATAAGAATCACTTCAGGGTTTACAGCAATAGCTCTTGCTATGCAAAGGCGCTGCTGTTGTCCTCCAGAAAGGCGCGTTGCAGGTTGATGGAGGCGATCTCTTACTTCTTCCCACAACGCCGCCCGCTTTAAGCTTAATTCGACAATTTCGTCAAGCTCTGACTTGTTTTTAAAAAGACTATGAATCCGTGGTCCATAAGCTACATTTTCGTAAATCGAACGGGGAAAAGGATTAGGCTTTTGAAAGACCATGCCAACGCGCGTCCTCAACTCAACCACATCAACAGAGGAGACGTAAATATCTTCTTTGTCCAATAAAACTTTCCCCTCAATATGAGCATTTGGCACAATATCGTTCATACGGTTGAGGCATCTTAAAAAAGAGCTTTTTCCACATCCTGAGGGACCAATAAGAGCGGTTGTTTGAAAGGCAGGAATTTTTAAACTCACATTAAAAAGCGCCTGCTTGTCGCCGTAAAAAAGATTCAAGTGTTTAATGTCAATTTTAGAGGTCATATTAATGGTTTATCTTCAGGAGTGTTCATGAAGTTGATGACGAATAGCATGAGCCACCCATTGGTTAATACTGACTCCCTCTTTCTTCGAAACAAAAGCTATTTGTTGGTGCAAAAGGGGATCTAAGCGAACGTTAAACCTACCTGAAAACGGCTTCTCCGGCGATTCGTTTCTCTCTGCACAAAAAGAGAGATAATCCTCAACTGAGTCAACAAACGCTTTCTTTAATTCAGAAACAGATGATCCTTGAAATGTAATAACATCTCGCGTGTTAATGACTCCTCCAGAGAATATGTCCAAATCATCATCAAATTCTACATGGGCCATGTATCCTTTATAAGTCAACATCTTTTACTCCTACTTCTATTAAAAACTGCCTTAAGAAAATAACAGCTCCCTTGTCTACTTCCTTTTGGGGATGAGGTCTGTGGAAAACCGCCCTCACCCCGTTTAAAGCAATTCTCACTCGCGATCCTTTTCCTTCCGATACTTCAGCTCTCAAGGCTCTCAACATGGACTCGATGTCTCGCCAAGAAATCCCAGATTGGACAGGATTATGAAAAATACGAGATATCGTTGCCTTGTGTGTTGACTTTATCTTACCATAGTACCACAAAATGGTGTCATTGTGACAAGAAGTTTTTTAAAGAAAATATCATTACTCTCTCTCAAACCTTCTCCGAATAAAAACAGCCACTCCATTCAAAAGAGCCAGCACCACAAGCAGGACTAAAATTGCTCCCGAGGTGTTTTCTATAAATCCCATCTCAGGGCTCCGAGACCAGTTAAAGATTTGAACGGGCAAAACAGTTGCAGGAGACAAAAAATGAGAAGGAGGGGTAGCAATAAAGGCCACCATCCCAATAATCAAAAGGGGCGCCGTCTCCCCTAGGGCACGTGCAAGACTTAAAATCACTCCTGTCATAATCCCAGGCAAAGCGGTTGGCACCACATGGTGAAAAAGCACTTGAAGAGGAGTAGCTCCCAGGCCCAAAGCAGCTTCTTTTAACGTTTGAGGAACAGATAAAAGAGCAGCTCGCGTTGCTACCACAATCACAGGAAGACTCATTAACCCAAGAGTGAGTCCCGCCACAAGGGCAGAGGGCCGCGGGAGGCTTAAGAAATGAATAAAAAGAACAAGGCCCAAAAGGCCGAATAAAATTGACGGGACAGCTGCTAAGTTATTGATGTTGGCTTCAATCCAGTGGGTAAGTTGATTTTTAGGAGCAAATTCTTCCAGGTACAGGGCTGTTCCAACCCCTAAAGGAAATGCTGTCATAAAGGTAACAAAAAGGGTCAAACAAGAGCCCACGAGCCCTCCCCAAATACCAGCAAGCTCTGGTTCTCGAGAATCCGAATGAGTAAAAAATCCCTCATTAAAAGCAAGGCGAATCTGCTCCCCCTCTTTTAATGTGTTAATTTCTTGAATTTTTAGAGGAGAAAGATTGTCAGCATATCCTTTTTTATAATACATATCCACATCATCAGAGGCAACGATCCATAGGCGGTCTGCTGTATAACGAGCATGAGCATTTAAAAGGTCGGGATAGAGTTTGGACGAAATTTCTGTACGAAAAAAAGCGGGAACGCCTTTATAAATAATATTCCCTAAAATCCCTCCTAAGAAAAAAAGAGCTAGAAGAATGCTCAAAAGCCCCGCCCCTCGAAACAATCGTTCTTTCAAGCGGCGTTTTCTGAGGGAAGAAAGGGAAGCTATCATGAAAGTTTCTTCAAAAGAAACAAAACAATGTTGATAACGATGGCCACAACCAAGATAACACCTGCAACGATAAGAAAACCAAAGGCAAGTAAAATAGCTATAGCTAGGAGAATAACCAAGGCAAGCCAATGTTTCCAAGTAAAGCGAGAGGAAGCCGTTTCCCATCTCCAGCTTTCAACCTCTATATGAACTTTACGATTCTCATTTGAGGGACGGGGAAGTTTTTTAGCCATAGATCCTCTTGTATCTTTTGATGCCATATAAGGCCAGTATATTCAAAAAGAGAGTTAAAATAAACAACACAAATCCCAACCCAAAGGCAGCAAGGGTTTTAGCGTTATCAAACTCTTGATCTCCCGTCAGAAGATTCACGATTTGCACCGTAACGGTGGTCACCGCTTCAAAGGGATTAAAACTTAAATTTGCAGCAAGCCCCGCCGCCATTACCACAATCATTGTCTCTCCAATGGCACGAGAAAGGGAAAGCAAGAAAGCCGCCATAATATTTGGAAACGCAGCCGGCAAAAGAACTTTTGCGATTGTCTCATAAGAGGTGGCCCCGAGACCCATCGATCCTTCCCGTAAATTTGTGGGCAAGCTATGGAGAGCATCCTCCGACAGGGAAGACATATAAGGCAAAATCATAATACCCATGACAAGTCCCGTGTTTAAAGCACTCTCACTTGCAAGAGACATATGGAAAAAGGCTGCCCCCTCTCTCAAAAAAGGGGCTAAGGTTGTCACCGCAAAAAACCCATACACTAAGGTGGGGATCCCCGCCAATGTCTCAAGAAGGGGTTTAAGAACTTGGCGCGTGGACGAAGATGCATATTCTGATAAATAAACCGCAACCATAACTCCACAAGGAAGGGCAATTGCCATCGCAATAGAGGTAATCAGTAAAGTCCCTGTAAAAAGAGGAATGGATCCAAATCCTAGGTTCTCCCCTGAAGGAAGCGTGAACGGGGCCCAAGTGAGGCCAAAAAGGAAGTCGAAAACGGAGACACGAGCGAAAAACCTCAACGCTTCTCCGATCAAAGAGACAACAACCCCCACTGTAATGACAATAGAAGCAAGCGCACAAAGGGCAAAAAACCATCGAACACTTCTTTCAATCCAAAGAGATCTCATGGAGCCCCTCCTAGTTGCTGTGCTCGGCGACGCATGTCTTCGTGCTCCGTGAGAGAGAGCGGAATAAGGCCCCTTTCGGCTAAGTATGTCATGGCATCCGCAGAAACAAACTCACGGATATAGGCTGCTCGTTCGGGAATCATTTTGAGGGTCTTGATATACAGATAAAGAGGACGACTTAAAGGATATGTCCCGTCTTGAATAGATGCAAAAGACGGAAGAATACCTTCCATGGGAAACGCATTAAGACGCTCTCTATTTTGATCATAAAAGCTAAAGGTCACAATGCCAACTGTATGCGATGCGTTTAGAACTTTTTGAATGATCAAATTTTCATTCGCAGGGGCTTCAATATAGAAACCATCTCGCCTTAGAAAAAGCCCACAGGGTCCGCCTATTTTTTCCACCAACACATCATAAGTGCCGGACGTAGGAGCTGGACCCAAGACCCGAATAGGATAAGCAGGAAACATGGGGTTGATGCTCTTCCAGGTTTTATAAGGGTTGGGAACACAGACAACCTCTTCAAAAACTTTCTCACTCAATGCTTTGTTAAGATCTGTAAGTGTCAAGGGGAAAGGAGGATCTTCTTTGTTTTGGACAAGAACAAGAGCATCTTGGCCAAGTTTAAAGCCTTCAAAAGTAATCCCTTGCGCTTCACACTTTTTCTTCTCTCTTTCTGTAAAAGGCCGAGACGTCATAACTCCATCCGGCCCTTGTCGGCTACTACAAAAAAGCTTTATTCCCGCACCTGTGCCTATCGCTTCAATAAGCGGGGTGGGCATATTTGTTTTATAATGGAAATGTTCTGCAACTGTTGCCGCAAAAGGAAAGACAGCGGATGAACCAACAATACGCAATAGTGCGCTCTCCGTTGTCATCCCCGCTTCCCCCTCTGTCATCCTCGCGAAGGCGGGGATCCAGAAACCATTCAAGCAACATATTGCTAATAGTGATAAAATACAGAAAGCAGATTTTAAATATTTCCTGGATCCCCGCCTTCGCGAGGATGACAGATAGAGGCGCAGTGATAGCAAACTAAGAGATAATTTTGTGATTCCCTCTGATCTCTGGCCCCTGATCACTGATTATCCTTCCCGATGCAAAGAAAAATAAGCCAAATCTTGCAGTGCCGTTTTAAGTAAAGACTCCGGAAAACCGTCTAAACACCCAATTGCCTCTTTCACAAAATCCTGGGCCATATGCTTTGTCTTCAGCAACGCGCCTGATTCTTTTAAAAGCCGAATTGCATGCGAAAGTGCCCCCTCATCGCGAATCCCTTTCTCAAATGCCTCTTGCCAAAAGGCTCGATCAGCTCCCTTTTCATAAGCAAAAATCACAGGAAGTGTAACTTTTCCTCCTCGAAAATCATCGCCTACCCTTTTCCCAAGCTTTTCTTGATCTGCTGCGTAATCCAAAACATCGTCCATTAATTGAAAGGCAAGCCCCAACGTATGCCCAAAGTGTGCCAAAGCTTGTCTTTGCGCCTCTTTAGCCTCTGCAACCACAGCACCAACTTCTGTCGCTGCTGAAAAAAGTCGAGCTGTTTTAGCGCTAATGATTTTCAAATAAGTTTCCTCACTTAATCCTAAATCATGACTGGAAGTAAGCTGTATGACCTCCCCTTCTGCAATGGTGGAAGACGCTTTTGAAAGAATGGTGAGCACCTCCAAAGACCCATCAGCAATCATTAGCTCAAAAGCACGGCTGAAAAGAAAGTCTCCCACAAGAACACTGGATTTATTGCTCCACTTGGTATTTGCGGACATCATGCCTCGCCGCAAGCTACTTTCATCCACTACGTCATCATGCAAAAGAGTAGCCGTGTGAATAAACTCCACACAGGCTGCAAGACGAATGTGTCGGTCGCCTTCATATCCACAAAGCTCTGCCGAAGCTATTGTTAACAGAGGCCTTAAGCGCTTTCCTCCTAGAGAAATAAGATACCCTGCAATTTGAGGAATCAAGGCCACTGGACTCTGCATTTTTTCAAAGATGGACGCGTTAACTGCCGCAAGCTGCGGCGCTAAAAAGGAGGCTAATGAGGCCATACGCAACGTCTCAGAAGGAAGAGGAGAAGAAATCATCAGGGGTTTATTTCCTAAGCTTGCTTTTAAGGCTTAACTTACCCTAATTTAGGGGTGATATTCTAGTGGAAAAGAAAGACAGGTCATGGCAGACGTCATCAT
>JACPNY010000070.1 GCA_016185255.1 Pseudomonadota bacterium | reverse complement strand
GAAAAATTATGGATTCCTTAGGAAGCATCTCTACCGATGTTGTGGCTCATCTTGATGGAATTATTGTGGGAATGAACCAAATCCCTATTGTTTATAAAGGAGATGCTCTCTTTAACATTGCTTGGGTATCTGACCCGACAACGGCTGAAGAAACCATTCAAGAATTGAAAGGAGAAGTAGACGTCAATCCAGCCCTGGACGATCCCACGACCTATTGATGCAGCACTTCCAAGAAGGATTTTTCAATTGGCCATTTGAATAAAATTCTTCTCTTATTTTATATTTTATTGTAATATAGAAAATATAAAAGAGGGTTTTATGCTTAATATACAATTAATTAACAAGATCTTACACTATCTTCACACAGAAAAAATCCGTCGTCACAAAGAAGCCTCTTCCTATGAGTGGCCAAGATGGGCTCGAGAGAATCAACTTCCTCCCCAAGGCAGCTGGCGCATATGGCTTATTCTCGCAGGACGTGGCTTTGGAAAAACACGCACAGGCGCCGAAACCATCCGTCAATGGATTCGGGACGGTGTCTGCCGCAGAATTGCCCTTATTGGAGAAACAGAAATAGAAACACGACAAGTCATGGTTGAGGGGTCATCAGGACTTCTCGCCGTTCATCCGCCTTCTGAACGTCCCCTTTACACCCCTTCAAAAAACGAGCTCTCCTGGGCTAATGGCGCAATTGCCACTTGTTTTAGCGCGGAAGCCTATGAACACTTGCGTGGCCCTCAATTTGACGCCGCGTGGGTGGATGAGCTCGCGAAGTTTCGCGAAGGTCAACAAGTATGGGATCAACTAATGTTTGGATTGCGGATAGGGAAAGCTCCCCGCGCTATTGTAACAACGACTCCACGTCCCGTGGCCTTTTTGAAAAATCTTATGAAGAATCGTGATGTGGCCATCACACGCGGATCTACCTTTGATAATGCTAAAAATCTTGCGAAGCCTTTTCTGGATTACGTCCGTCACCACTATGAGAAGAGCTGGCTGGGACGCCAAGAACTCTATGGCAATCTGGTTGAGGAAAAGGAAGGAACCTTATGGACCCCTGCCCTTCTTGAGCGCGCAAAGGAATCTTATCAAAAAGACATCTCCCTTCGACGTCTTATCATTGCCATTGATCCCGCCGTAAGCCACGGGAATAACAGTGATGAAACGGGCATCATTGCGGCAGGCGTTACTACTGAAGGGATTGGCATTATCTTAGAAGATCTGTCTCTTAAAGGATCTCCAACTCAATGGATTCAAAAAGCGATCGACGCTTATCATCGCCTTAAAGCCGATCGCATTGTGGCAGAGGTGAATATGGGGGGAGACCTTGTGGAACAGCTCTTGCGAACGTATGACGCGTCCATAAGCTATAAGGCTGTGCGCGCCACACGCGGAAAAGTCATCCGCGCTGAACCCATTGTTTCTCTCTATGAGCAAGGAAAAGTATGGCATGCCGGCCATTTTCACACCCTTGAAAAGCAATTATGCTCTTATGTTCCGGGGCAAACTCGCAAATCCCCTGACAGGCTTGATGCCCTTGTCTGGGCCCTGTCCGAGCTTATGTTTACCCGTCCTTCTTCTCGTAAAATTTGGGAGGGGTGAAAGAATAATTTGATATTCTAGAAAAATAAGAGTATACTTCTCATATGACCATAGTCATATAACCAAGGATACTTACATGATTCAAATTAGCGCCGGGGAGTTTAAAGCAAAGTGCTTAAAATTAATGGACCTTGCCGAACAAAAGCATGAAACAATAGTCATTACAAAGCGCGGCGCACCAGTTGCTAAACTTGTTCCTTATGAAGAGTCACCTTCACAGCTATTCGGTTTTCTCAAAGGGTCTGTTGTTATAAAAGGCGATCTCTTAGAACCCATAGAGGAGGCATGGGATGCAGAAGCACCCTAACGTTCACCTCTTACTTGATACCCATATCTTTATATGGCTCATGAATGGAGATAAATCTCTTTCCTCAGATTCTCAGAATCAGATTGAGAAAGTGGTTGCAGAAGAAGGAGGCATTGGCATAAGCGCCATTTCTTTATGGGAAATCGGCACGCTTTATTCTCGAAACAAAATTCTTCTTAATCAACCCTGCCTTAGTTGGCTCACGCATAGCCTCCAAGCCCCTGGTATACACCTCATCGAGTTAACTCCTGAAATTGCTGTAGAAAGTTGTTCTCTTCCTAATGAGTTTCACGGTGATCCAGCTGACCGCATCATTGTTGCAACTTCCAGAATTTTAGATGCTCCTCTTTTAACGCGAGATCAAAAGATACTCACATATGGTAAAGGAGGATTTGTAAAAAGTATCAGGGCTTAATGAAGCTATCACTTTTCTTTCAATCCCCGCACCATTTCTTTTAACTCTTGAATTTCGCCTCTCAGCGCATTAATTGTTTGCTCATCGATCACTAACATTTTCATCTCTTTCGTAACCTTTGCCTCAATAGGATCTTTCTCTGCAGCAATAGCCCGCTGAAGAGCCGTCACAACAATAGCAATAAAAAGGTTGATCAAAACGAAAGCTAATATGAACGTAATGGAAAGGAAGTAAATCCATGCAAAAGGGTAAACTTCTAAAATAGGGCGCGTAATCATGCCATACTCGTCATACACCATCAACTGAAAGAGAGTCAGGAGCGACCACGGCAAACTTCCAAACTGTCTTGGAAAATGCTCTGAAAACAACTCAACACCAACAACTCCCAAAACATAGAAGGCAATCACCATAAGAAACGTAACGTTCACAACGCTGGGGCCCACATGACGAAGCGCTTGCAGAAGATGCCGCATGTAAGGAGAAAGTTCAAACATATGCAAGGAATGAATAACACGAAATGTTCGAAGGATAGAAAGTCCCGCCGCATGAGGAAAAAGGGAGGCCCCAATGACAAGAAAGTCAAAAATATTCCACCCTTTTTTAAAAAACTCTCCTCGGAAAGCCATAATTCGGACGGAGATTTCGAGAACAAACAATCCTATAATCGTATTTTCAATCAGCTTCAGCTCAATCCCAACGGTCTGCATCAACTCAGACGAGGTTTCAAGCCCGATAACAATTGCATTAATAAAAATAAGCCATAAAACAATCAGATTGAATGGTCGGCCTACTAAAATGGCTTGAAGTTTCGTAGTATGGGTCATTGAAAAGCCACTATTTGTTTAATCCCCAAGGCTCTTAATAATTTCCTCACACATCTTTTTGGCATCCCCAAAAAGCATCAGTGTGTTGTCCTTATAGAAAAGGTCATTGTCTACCCCAGCATAACCAGGAGACATGGACCGCTTCACAAACAGAACTGTTTTGGCCTTTTCCACATCCAAAATAGGCATCCCAAAAATCGGACTTTTTGGGTCAGTTTTTGCAGCGGGATTGGTGACATCATTAGCTCCAATGACAAAGGCCACATCAGCCACACCAAAATCTCGGTTGATCTCGTCAAGTTCAAGCACATCTTCATAAGGAACGTTGGCTTCCGCAAGAAGCACGTTCATATGCCCTGGCATGCGCCCTGCCACAGGATGAATGGCATAGCGCACCTGTACGCCCTCTTGTTTCAGTATATCCCCCATCTCACGCAAAGCATGCTGGGCTTGAGCAACGGCCATTCCATAGCCAGGAACAATAATGACCGATTGAGCATTCTTCATAATGAAACCTGCATCCTCAGCACTCCCTGCCTTATACGGGCGCTGTTCAGCGCTTCCTTGGGCAGTAGCCGATTGTTCTCCCCCAAACCCACCGAGAATAATATTAATGATGGAGCGGTTCATACCCTTACACATAATGTAGCTCAGAATCGCACCCGAGGCTCCCACAAGAGCACCTGTAATAATCAGAAGGCTATTTCCAAGAGTGAATCCAATGCCTGCTGCTGCCCATCCTGAATAAGAGTTCAGCATAGAAATAACAACGGGCATATCCGCCCCTCCAATGGGTAGGATCAAGAGAAAACCAAGCAAGAGCGCAATCCCCGTAATCGCCCAGAAAAAAGTATAAGATTCGCTAAAAGCAAAGAGAAAAACAATGAAAACAAGAGCAATTCCAAGCAGAGCATTCAGAGGGTGCTGTCCTTTAAAAATGAGAGGATTTCCAGAGACAAGACCTTGCAGCTTTGCAAAAGCAACAAGAGACCCCGTAAATGTAATCGCTCCAATGGCAACCCCGAGGCCCATTTCGAAAAGAGACCCTGCCGCAATAGATCCTACTTGCCCAATGTTAAAGGCGTTGGGCTCAAAGAGCGCTGCCGCTGCCACACACACAGCCGCGAGACCGACAAGACTGTGAAATGCCGCCACAAGTTGGGGAAGGGCGGTCATCTGAATTTTCTTTGCAATGATCGTTCCGATGACCCCACCGACAATAAGACCAGAGAGGATCCATCCATAGCTTGTGACGATGGGAGCGGCGAGGGTTGTTCCAATAGCCAAAGCCATCCCAACGACCCCAAACGTGAGGCCCCGTTGAGATGTTTTCGCAGAGGAAAGCCCTTGAAGAGCTAAGATGAAGCAGACGGAGGAGATGAGGTATGCTAAAGCTGAAAAATTTGCGGTCACGGTAAAATCCTTATTTTTTCTTATTAAACATTTCAAGCATGCGGCGGGTCACAACAAATCCCCCAAAAATGTTGATGGACGCCATAACAACAGCTGCGAATCCAAAAAGCTGCGTTATGAAATCTTGGGCTGATCCTGCTGCGAGCACAGCTCCCACAATGATAACGCTCGAGATTGCGTTTGTTACTGACATTAAGGGAGAATGAAGGGCTGGCGTGACTTTCCACACCACATAATAGCCGACAAAGACTGCCAAAACAAAGACTGTAAGGCCCAAAATAAAAGGTGAGATTAGTTCCATAAGGTAGTTCCTTCTTTATAAATAGTTTATAATGCCTTCAAGGCCTTCCCATCTCGTGTCAAAGCAATGGCTTGAATAATCTCATCCTCCCACGGAATTGTGAGAGCCCCTTTGTCCACACAGAGTGTCAAAAGGTTTAAAAGATTTCGCGCGTACACTGAACTAGCATCCGTTGGAATACGGCCCGGTATGTTGGCATAGCCCACAATCTTAACACCGTTCTTTTCAACAACTTTTCCAAGTTCGCTGCCTTCGCAATTTCCTCCTGCCTCAACAGCAAGATCCACAATCACAGAACCTGGCTTCATCCCCGCTACCATATCTGCTGTAATTAAGCGAGGCGCTGGCTTTCCAGGAATGAGGGCTGTGGAAATGGCAACGTCAGATTTTTGAAGAACTTCTTTTATTTTGGCCGCTTGACGGGCCTTGTACACATCACTCATTTCCTTCGCATACCCACCACTGGCCTCGCCCGTTTCTTGGGAGTCCACCTCAATGAATGTTCCGCCTAAGCTTTCCACTTGTTCTTTTGCAGCTGCCCGCACATCAAAAACTGAGACAATCGCTCCTAAGCGCTTAGCTGTGGCAATGGCTTGGAGGCCCGCCACACCTGCTCCAAGAACGAGAACACGCGCAGGAGCAATCGTTCCTGCTGCTGTCATCATCATAGGAAAGGCTCTTTCAAAAGTATTGGCAGCTTCAATGACGGCCCGATATCCCGCGAGGTTACTTTGAGAGGAGAGCACGTCTATCGCTTGGGCGCGCGTAATTCGTGGAGCCAGCTCAAGGGAAAAAGCCGTTATCTTGTGCTTGTTGTATGCCGCAATAAGCTCTGATTTTGCATGAGAACTTAACAAGCCGAGAAGGAGGGATCCTTCTGGCAAAAGAGAGAGTTCATCCTCTCCCCCATCTTTTTTTGTCATGGGAGCTTGGACTTTGAGAACAATCTGCGCCTTTTCAAGGGTTTTCTGAGGGGTTGCCCCTATGGTCGCCCCCGCTGCTTTATACGCCTCATCAGGGAAGTGGGAGGCCTCCCCTGCTCCCTTTTCGACATTCACTTGAAAGCCAAGAGCTATCAGCTTTTTAACTGACTCCGGCGTTGCGGCTACTCGTGTTTCATAAGGTCTGCGTTCTTTAAGGACTGCTAGCTTCATCCTAGTCTCTCTTGTTTACTGATTTTGAAGAGACCCTAGCATACCCATTTTCTTTTGGGGAGGGGTCTTTAAGGAGAATTGTTAAGGTAGCTTTCAAGAGCTTCAGAAACAATTGTGTTTAAGTTAATATGACGCTCATAAGCTGTGAGTGCGGCTTTACGATGCAAAGCGCTTGAAAGGCGAACATTAAAAGTGCCTTTAAAAGGCTTTTCAGGAGATAGTTGCTGTGTTTCACACAGATCTAAATAATCATCCACCGCTTCTTCAAAAGCCTTACGTAAGGAAAAGACATCCATGCCTTCGTAAGTTATAAGGCTTCTGATATAGTCTAGTTTTCCATAAAAAACAGTGTCGTCGTCACTATAATGGACTGATCCATAATAGCCTTTATATTCCATCATATCTTTCATATAAAACCACCCTCTTCTAAATTTTCAAGAATGAGATCCAGTTGATATCTCTTTAAAATTTTTTGAGGATGCGGCTTGTGAAGAGTAATTACCGATCCTCTTGAATGAA
This sequence comes from Pseudomonadota bacterium, assembly GCA_016185255.1. GTDB lineage: Bacteria > Pseudomonadota > Alphaproteobacteria > UBA9655 > UBA9655 > UBA9655. The sequence goes on along the minus strand of JACPNY010000070.1, from coordinate 156 downwards.
CAAATCGAGATCGAGACCCCGCCGTTTTTCCTTGATTAACCTGCTCGTACCCCAAAGATGTCAGCAAAGTAACCAATTCATCCCACATAAAATCTTTTGGCTTTTGATAAAGTCTTTTAATAAGTTTCGCTTTACGCGTCATGCCATCTTTTACCT
>JACPNY010000069.1 GCA_016185255.1 Pseudomonadota bacterium | reverse complement strand
TTTCCGAGGCGACTCAGGCGTGACAGCGGTCGAGTATACTCTCATCGCAGCCCTTATCGCCATCGCAATCATCGCCGGGATTGCCTTGTTCAGCCCTGCAATTACAAACATGTTCACCAAAATTGCAGCCCACTTAAACGCAGTTACTTAGGTCGCGCGAGGCTTGTCCTCCTGGCGTTTTTCGCTCCTTACCTTCACGGGTGGGGAGCGATTCGCTTCAAGCTACCACACTCTGATCATCTGATACCCGCTTAATAAGGGCGACACTTCCAATAAAAGTCGATCCCTCAATCTTATCACCGGACACTTTTATTCCAATTGCGTTATGTTTGTCATCCCCGAGCTAGAAATGCTTCGTTTTCCGTAGGTAAAACATTCAGCATTTCTTCGTCGGGGATCTTGGTCGAGCTCCGGTCTGTTGAGAAAAGATCCCCGATGAAGAAACTCTAAGCCCCCGATCAAGTCAGGGGCAAGAGCTTCTAGCTCGGGGATGACAACAGAACTAGCAACACTTCAAAAAATATCCGGCGCTCCTCTTGCAAACAAAATCCCTTGAGCTTGTAAAAAAGCTATCAACAGAAAAAGAGAACCGTTGGTTTCAGCACCGTTAAAATTTTATCTTTCTTTTGAATTTTAAAAACTAAGCATTCCTGCTGCATGAAGGGCTCTTTTTAAAAAAAATAATAAAAATTTACCAAATTTTAAGAGGATTTGTTTTTTAATAAAATCATAAAGCGAACTTTTTTAACCGCAAACAACACAAATATTAAGAAAGGATAATATGATCATGGCCAGCGCACAACATAAACTTGATACTATTCGTCCCCCTCGCGTGCAAATCACGTATGATGTGGAGATCGGAAACGCCATTGAGGCCCATGAGCTTCCTTTTGTCATGGGAATATTAGCGGACCTTGCAGGAACACCTTCCGTCCCCTTAGCCGCTTTAAAGGATCGGAAATTTATAGAAATTGACCGAGACAACATCGATGACGTGATGGCATCTTTAAATGCCCAACTTCCTTTACGGGTACAAAATGTTTTGGGAGGAAGTGCTCCTGATTTGAATGTTCTTCTTTCATTCAATTCATTAGACGACCTCAATCCTACCAACATCATCGCACAGGTCGAACCTCTTAACGATATCTATACGAGAAGAGAGGCCCTTTCAGACCTCATCTCTAAACTAGACGGAAATGACGCTTTGGACGCAGAGCTTAGAAACATCATTGATAATCCAGATGTTCTGAGCCAGCTACAAAAAGCATTGGGATCAAACTAAACATAGGGAGTTAAAGTCATGGCTGACGATACAAAAAAAACACCACCAGCAAGCGGAACAACTACTGCAGATGCACCTTCAACACCAGCTAAAGGCGGTGGTGGAGCTAGCGGTGGAGGAGGAGGAAATCTTCTCAACACCATTATTCAAAATGGAAGGCTCGCTCGCGACCCCTCACAAGTGGACAGAGCGAAACAAATCTTAACAGAGTTTGTGAACCAAGTGGCTGCAGCTCCTAAAGGAAGCATTGGAAACGACGTTTACTCCTTTATTGTGAATTGCATTAGCAATTTTGACAGAAGCCTTTCAGCTCAAATGGATCAAATTGTTCACGATCCAGACTTTCAACAGTTTGAAGGGTCCTGGAGAGGTCTTGCTAAGCTTGTTATGGGCACCCCAACAGGAGAGCGCCTCAGACTCAAGCTCTTGGTCATTACAAAAGACGAACTTTTGAATGACCTTGAAACGGCTGTAGAATTTGACCAAAGCTATCTTTTTAAGAAGGTCTATGAAGAACACTACGGCACCTATGGAGGAACCCCCTTCTCTTGCCTCATGGGCGACTATGAGTTTGGACGCGATCCCATGGACGTAGAGTTGGCAACTCTTATCTCAAACGTTGCCGCTTGTGCTCATACGCCTTTCATTACGGCAGCCTCTGCGGCCCTATTCAATTTCGATAGCTTTACGGAAATGAGTGGACCACGGGATCTTTCAAAGCTTTTTGATGGGACGGATGCGATTAAATGGCGCAGCTTCCGGGATACGGATGATTCTCGCTATTTTGTTCTTACCCTCCCTCATGTATTGATGCGGTTGCCCTATGGCGCGGAAATCAATCCAACTGTTGGATTCGATTATGAGGAATTCGTAGATGGCACAGATAACACCAAGTTTTGCTGGGGAAGTTCTGCTTACGCCCTTGCTCAAAACATTACCAATGCCTTTGCCCTCTATGGGTGGACAGCGGCTATTCGCGGTGTTGAAGGAGGAGGACTTGTTTCTGACTTGCCTGCTTATACCTTCAAGACAACGGATGGAGATTTAGCTGTTAAGTGCCCCACTGAGGTCGCCATTACGGACCGCCGTGAGAAAGAACTAAGTGATCTTGGGTTCATGACCTTGTGCTACTGCAAAAACACAGACTATGCAGCTTTCTTTAGCGCACAAACAACACAGCTACCAAAGCTTTATGATGATAATTACGCGAATGCGAATTCCCGGATTTCAGCACGCCTTCCTTATATGCTGAATGCGTCCCGCTTTGCTCATTACATCAAAGTAATCATGCGCGATAAAATTGGCTCCTTTATGTCCCGTCAAGAGGTCTCACTCTATCTCAATTCATGGGTTGCACAGTATGTCCTTTTATCAGACGTAGCGCCAGAAACTGTAAAAGCCTCTTTCCCCTTGCGTGAAGCACGTATCGACGTTGCAGACGTCCAAGGAGATCCAGGAAGCTACACAGCCGTTATTTTCCTACGGCCTTTCTTCCAATTGGAAGAATTGAAAGCCTCCATACGGTTAGTCGCCACCTTACCACGTCCTGGCGGAACTATATGAGGAACGAGCTCAACAAGAGACAACAAAATAAAAGAGAAAGGAACAAAAAATGTCAGACCCAGTACCAGCAACAATAAATAGCTCTAACCTTTATATAGATCTTAATAAGCAAGGAGCAGGAACCCTCACGGGAGATAACGTCGATCAAAAACTTGTCGCAGCGAAGGTCGAGCGTGTCTTAAAATACAAAGATGGCTTCAAGCGTAAAATCAACCCTGCTTCTGAAAGTACCTTGCTTTCAGCGGGAGAAATTGACGCTGATCCCGTTGGTGTAACACTTTTAAGAACAGCGCTCTCTCCCTATGTGCAAAATTCATTTTATTCTGCAACAAGCATTGATGCGATAACTATATTTAGATCTGACATTATAGCTGGTAAATATACTGTAACAGAGCAAATAGATTACACACAATGTTACATTACATCTTTTGACACGAGCGTTGAGACGCTAAACGGAGATAATTTATCATTAATTAACTTCACTTTCCGCTATAACCAACGCCAAGACACCCTCTTCTTCTTTGACCAAGAAGGCAAGTCTATCGGCCAAAACGTGTCCCTCATCAACTTCCCACAAGGCACCCTCCAAGCTTCCGGTGGTGGTGGTGGTGGTGGTGGTGGTGGTGGTGGTGGCGGCGGCGGCGGCGGCGGCGGCGGCGGCGGCGGCGGCGGCGGCGCACCACGTTAATAACATTCCTTCCCAATCAAAATAAAGAAGGTGGCTCTCTTGGAGACCACCTTTTTTATTTAACTTTTGCGGGGAAAAGTGGTATAGTTAGGGTGAGAATGAGGGAGTTGCACATTATCCCCCAGCTTGTCATCCTTGGGCTAGAAGTGCTTGATTTGCATATCAAAGTTTAGCACTTCTTGACCCAAGGATCTTTTCAATTAAGGCAAGATCCTCGGACCAAGAAAAATCGTTGTTTTTCTTCAAAAAACAAGCCTTTTCTAGTCCAAGGATGACAAGAGGGGGGATTTCGCACTTTGCTCAACAACAACCCCCTCTCACCAAGGACACCGCCATGAAACAAACAAAAATAAACCGCGGCACCCTCCCTCCCCTCTTTGACCGCATTGTTGATGATACAATGGGCCTAGGTGTGGGAAGTCAACTTCTCAACGCAGATGAGCTAAAAGCCTCCATTGTGAATGAGCTCTCCCTTGTGCTCAACACCCGCTGTACAGTGCGAAAAGTGATTTATGAAGACCACCTTGAATCTATCCCCCTCTTTGGACTGCCTGATTTCTTTGGGATGGGGGATTTTAGTTATTTTGATGGCAGTAACTCTCAAGACTGGCCCAAAGCCGCTCGTTTTATTGAGACAGCTATTCAAGCGGCTGAACCTCGCCTTGAAAACGTACGCGTGAGTGTTGATGGCTATGACCCTGTTAACCAAGTGCTTTCCACAACCGTATGGGCCTCTGTTAAAAAGAGTCCTTTACTCAAAGACATTCATTTTCCCTTAGCCATCTCTCATCAACCTCCCCCCTCCCTGCAAAAGTCCGCGGCGTGACACCTCTTCATCGTCATTGCAAGAAGTGAAACGACGAAGCAAACTAGGGCAAAGAAAAGAATTCTCCAAAAAAACTTCTACTTCCCACCATATGAAAATTATGCTATTTTCACAATGACCTACCATTACAATTAAAGATAAAAAACAAGGGAGACTCAAATGAAATCAAAAATATTAAGTTTAATTTTTATCCTAAGTCTTGTAATTCCAGGACAAAACGCGAATGCACAAATACCTCCAGTTGTTTCAGCGATTCTCAGTGGTTTGTGTTCAACAATCCTAAAAATGGGGAGTGTTCCTGCTGCATGCACAACTGTTTGTAACGAGATTTCTAAGACATCATTTGATCTCTGGGATGACCTCACATGTTGTATACAAGGTGTACAAGGTCAGCTCGGAACGACAGAAAATATAGCTGTGGCTGCCTTCTGCAGCACTGCCTGTGGTCCTACATTATGTAGCTGCGCAGCTTCTCCTTGTGGCGACACTCCTTATTTCGCTGTCAACGTCTGTGGTTCCCTCTGTTGTAACAACCCAAGCTGGATGAACGCTAACGTCACTCAATGCTTAAGCAGCTACTTACCTAGCACACCACCCGCACCACCAACTATAACTTGTGCGGGCACTTATCCTATAACTGGCTGTAACACTGCTGTGGAAAAGAAACCTTCACAAACGAAGATTCCTCGTTAACAAGAGAAGAGAGAGTTAGAATTAATTTCTATCCGGAAATAACCTCTCACTCTACAAAAAAACCCACCCTTCGGGGTGGGTTTTTTTTATGTGGATCACTCTCCGCCCTTAGGACTAAAATGGTCGGGATATTTATTGGGAACAGCTTCCCAAGCCTCAGCTTCTGGCAAAGGGTCTTTTTTTATCGTGATATTCGGCCATAGGCTTGCGTATTCCCCATTCATTTCTACCCATTTTTCCATGCCGAGCACTGTATCTGGCTGAATGGCATCAATGGGGCACTCGGGTTGACACACACCGCAATCAATGCATTCTTCCGGGTTAATGACCAGCATGTTTTCCCCTTCATAGAAACAATCCACGGGGCATACCTCAACACAGTCCGTATATTTACACTTAATGCAGGCTTCGGTTACAACATAGGTCATTGAGAGTCCTTAATTAGCTATCCCCGGGTGTCATCCCCGCGCAGGCGGGGATCCAGCCCAATCATAGAAACAGAGTTTTCCATAGTATTATTCCATGTCTTATATATTAATAATTCTGGATCCCCGCCTGCGCGGGGATGACAAAAAAGGAGCGGGATGACAAAGTAAGGGTAGCAAACTACGCATACCTCTCTAACTCAACAATAAGCTATCATCATCCAGCTCTAAGCCACTGGCCTTGTGGAACAGGTCCAAAAGATCTGCAACCGTAAGGCCTTTCCGTTCCTTGCCCCGCACATCAAACACCACGCGCCCTTCATGGAGCATGAGGGTGCGGTTCCCCAATTCCAGCGCCTGGTGCATACTGTGGGTCACCATTAAGGCTGTCAGGTGATTTTCCGCGACAATCTCGCGCGTAAGTTCAACAATAAAGGCGGCCGTTTTAGGATCGAGGGCGGCTGTATGCTCATCAAGGGCGATAATCTTCATGGGTTGCAAAACAGCCATAATGAGGCTCACCGCTTGACGCTGACCTCCTGAGAGTAACCCTATGGGAGAATGCAAGCGATTCTCCAGCCCCAGCTTCAGGCGGCTGAGTTGGGTTCTAAAAAGATCCCGATGGTCTTTATTCAATGCCCGCTTTAAGGTTCTTTTTTGTCCACGACTCATGGCAAGGGCAAGGTTTTCTTCAATAGTCAGGTTCGCACAAGTGCCCGCCATAGGATCTTGGAAAACCCGCGCCACATAAGGCGCCCGTTGCCAAGAGGTAAGGGCGGTAACATCCTGATTATCGATGGAAACCTTTCCTTTTTCTGGAAAATCATCCCCACAGAGTACATTCAGGAGGGTCGATTTTCCGGCCCCATTTCCCCCAATAACACAGACAAAGTCTCCCTTATCGATATCAAGGGTCACCCCCCGCAAAGCCTTTTTCTCCATGGCCGTGCCCCGATTAAAGGTCACATGCAAATCAGTTAAGCGAATCATGAGCGGCTCCGTGAGGCTTTAAAATCAAGAATCTTTGCGCGCAATTTGGGGGTAACCATCGCAATACCCACAAGAACTGCAGAAACAAACTGAAGATCAGAGGCTTGAAGACCTAAAAAGCCTGCATTCAACGCCATGGCTATCACAAGGCGATAAAAGATTGAGCCGATCACGCAAGCCACAAGAGCCATGAAGATAACTTTGGGGTTAAAGAAGGCTTCGCCTACAATCACCGCCGCAAGACCTGCAATAATCGTGCCGACCCCAATGCTCACATCGGCAAATCCTTGGCTTTGCGCAAAAAGGGCGCCTGCAAGAGCGACCAGACCATTACTCAGGGCAAGGCCGAAAAGAATTTGCCGGTTAACTGCAATGCCTTGCGCTTTGGCCATGCGGATATTGGCGCCTGTTGCGCGCATGGCAATGCCTTTTTCCGAGCTTAAAAAACGATAGAGCAGTACCAACACAACACCCGTCACAACAAGCATTGCTGCCGACATGGTGTAGAGGTGGGGATAGGGAAGCTCCTCCACAGGCGAAAAAATCGTATTCTCCCCCAAAAGCGCAATGTTGGGGCGTCCCATAATGCGTAAATTGATGGAGTAAAGGGCCGTCATGGTCAAAATACTAGCAAGCAAATGAAGAATATTCCACCGCACACTAATCCAAGCTGTGGTAAGCCCAGCCAGCATTCCTGCCAAAATAGCTGCAAAAGTAGCCACCCAGGGGTTTACGCCAGAGACAATAAGAATGGCACACACAGCCGCCCCTAAAGGGAAGCTGCCATCAACAGTTAAGTCTGGGAAATCCAGGATCCGAAAGGACAAAAGAACTCCCATGGCCACCAAGCCATACAAAAGACCAATTTCAACTGCTCCCATGAATTGAATCAAATTCATGCAAAAAACTCCATGTTTCTTTTGATCGTCATTGCGAACCCCGCAAAAAGCGGGGTGAAGCAACCCAGAACAATACTTATAATATTTATAATGATAAACCTCTTAATTTTTTGTTTAAACGATGAGCAAATTGCAAAATTCGCCCTATCCTTGTCATCCCCGATACAAATTATTTACTGGTTTGCTTCGGAGCTTACACTCCTCGCAATGACGCAGATATTAATAAAAATGAGCGTGGCTACGAATCGCTTCAGGAAGGGTGATTTTTAGCTTCTCAAGAGCGTGCTTGTTGATAAATATATCGATTATATCAGGAGATGCAACGGCAATTTCAGCAGGATCTATTCCTTGTAGAATTTCAACCACCATTTGCCCCGTCTTTATTCCTGCTTGATGGTAACTATAACCTACACAAGCAAAAGCACCTGACTCTACAGATCCACTGTCGGCTGAGAAAAGAGGAATATTATGTTTTAAGGCTGCTGTGGAGAGGGTTTTCATCGCTGACACCAACATATTATCCAAGGGCACATAAAGCACATCCACCTTCCCTACCAACTGTAAAACAGCGGCCTGGATATCAGAAGATTTTACAGGAGTCGCCTCAACAAGCGTAAACCCTTGCTGTTCTGCTTCTTTATGAATGATCTCAAGAGACGACACAGATCCACTATCCCCCGGATTATATAGAATCCCTACTGTTTTCGTCTCTGGCAACAGGACTTTAATAAATTCAAACTGTTCTTTAATCGGAGGAGCATCCATAACCCCCGTTATCTTTCCTTTGTGATCTTTAAGAGAAGCCACAAGGCCTGCCGCAAGAGGATCGGTGACCGCACTAAAAACAATAGGAATATTGTCTTTGCCAACAACCTTTACCATGGCTTGGGCAGAGGGGGTTGTAATGGCCACAATTACATCTGGCTTAAGGCCCATAAATTTGCGCGCAATTTGCCCTGCTGTGGCCGCATTTCCTTGAGCATTTTCGAAATCAACGGTAAGGTTCTTGCCTTCCTCATAGCCTTGTTTGGCTAATTCTTCCAAAAGACCTTCCCGCACCGTATCAACCGCTACGTGCTCCACAAACTGGGTGATAGCGATCGATCGCGGAGGAGGTTCCGCACTACAGTTAAGAATAAGGGAAAGGGAGAGAAGAAGGGGTTGAAGTGTGTTTTTTATGAGGCTCGCAATCGACATGGTGGGGTCCTATTCGTAAGGGGGATCAAAAGGGTAGATAGTCTTGAGGTCCCGCTTCTAAATCGAAATAGGCGCATGATGTGCTCCACTTGGTTAAATTCAACATTTGATTCAAACACATCTTGCAAGAAGAAGTCAATGGGGGGGCATTTTTAATGGAAATAAACTCCTGCTTCACAGAGCGTACGTGCCATGCACGTTCTGAGCATCCCTCCTCGATAACCTGCTGCGTAAAAATAATTCATTCTATCGAAGATAATTGGATATTTGTCTGGGTTAACCCGCTCTAATCTGTCTAGAGTCCACTCAAGAGATAATGCATCGATAATATCGGGATACTTGTCCATAATGGAGCAATATTGAGCGGCACGGCGCAAATGAAGCTCAAAATTTTTTCTAAAATCCTCAAGATTCGTTAAAATAATGGTTGCTTCATGATTCTGTAGAACCTGCTGCAAAAGGCTGAGAGATGTGATAGAGAGATGAATGGCAACACATTGAAAAGGTTAAGATATGTCATTTGCAGAGCTCTTGGTGACCCAGCGTCGGATAAGTGATCTTGATAAGATGTTGGAGCTAGTTCGA
>JACPNY010000060.1 GCA_016185255.1 Pseudomonadota bacterium | reverse complement strand
GTCTTGAGAGAATGGTTTAAAATATCAGAAAACAAGGGCTTTACCAGATAGTCAGAAATACCAAGTCTCATCAAATCTCGATAAAGTCCCACATCGTTTCTTAGGCCAACGGCAATCAGATTGACTGTTGGATCACACAAGTCGGCGAGTCGATTTAAATCAGATACGGGCAGTTCTGATTTTGAAACATCAATAATAAGGTAAGGAGGAGATTTTTTATTCGAAACCAATTCGATGGCTTCTTTTACCCCTCCTTTGATGATATCGCTTTTTTTAATATTAAGACTCTTAAGAGCTTCTCGGACCATCTCTATGTCCTGGGAATCTTCAAGAAAAACTCCTACTTGAATTTGCTCGACCTTGGACGTTGGCATTTATTAATACACCCCCGGAGTCATTGTTGTTGATGTAGAGGAGCTAGCGGAACCGCTTTGTGTTGTCGCTACTGTTGTTGACGTATCTATTAACGGAGCTATTTTTCTTGTGTAATAGCGCGTTACGGCTTCAGCCAAAAGCACTCCATTGTAAGGATCTCGTGAGCGTCCTCGGATTAAATCACGAGGATTGGCCACCATCATACCTAGGTTGGCTTCTACAGCACAGCCATAGTTGCTTGAGCGAGAGCTTTGTTTTGCGTCTCCAATATTTTGAGAAAAGTTAGCGCAGGAAGGAGGAATCACAAGATACCTTTCAATAATTATCTCAACTCCAGAATGCCCCCGCTTTTGAGGGTGTTTGTGATCGGATGTATCTTGATCGTCCGCCACAATGATAAAATCGTGAGGTACGCCATATTTTAAAAGTTCTCGTGTTATCTCCTTTATCCGCTTTTCTGAGACTCCTCCACATTCACTGAGAGTGGCCGTGATGGCGTAGGGGCTGGGAACGTTCTCATTCAAAAATCTTCGAAGCTGTTTCTTTTCTTTGGCTTCTAATGTAGTTGTGTGAGCAGGGTAAGCGACAAAGTAAGTCAATACGACACGCTCAACTTTGTTTTTCTTTGGACTCTCTGCTGCGGTCCATTCAGCAGTTTCAGGGATACACCCAGAGAGCATTCCAATGCACGTGAAGAGCGTCATTATTTTATAAATTTTCATTTTTCCCTACCTTATTAACTTAGGTTATTCAATACTAAAACCTGCAGGGCCCACCAAACGAATGCCACCTGGGCCAAAGAGGGGGGCTTGTCCTTTTTGAGGTCCTTCTTTAACAAGACGTCTTTCAAAAATTTGTTCAACAAACGAAGTATGAACCAAGCCATCTGTTGGAGAGAGCAGTTCTTTCCCTGCTGCAGGTTCAACAAGGTAAGGTGTTACAATAATAACAAGCTCGGTTTCTAGATTCTTAAACTGATTGGATCGGAAGAGAGACCCTAATATTGGTAAATCTCCTAAGCCTGGAAGAGCATCTATCCCACTAGCGCCTATATTTTTTATAAGGCCTGCGATCGCAAAAGACTGGCCACTCGCAAGCTCAACGGTTGTTTCAGCGCGCCTTGTTAGAATCCCTGGAACAAGCTGACCTAGGACAACGGTGGAGTTTGTTGGATCGAGTTCGCTCACCTCTGGTCGGACGCGCATACTAATTAAACCGCCATCGAGAACAGTGGGAGTAAAGGCCAAGCTAACACCGTACTGTTTGAATTGGACTGTGACTTGTCCAAAGGATTGGGGAACAGGATAAGGAAATTCTCCACCCGCAAGGAAGCTTGCTGTTTCTCCAGAAATCGCAACGAGATTAGGTTCTGCTAAAATTGTTACCAGACCATCTTTCGAAAGAGCGGTTATGGCCGCATTCACGTTTGCATGACCACTCGTTACGTTAAAACCGACGATATCGTCACCGCTTGTTGTTTGAGGTTGTATGGCTGTGACATTATCCGTCATAGGGTTAGCCGTAAAAGGAGCTATTCCTGTTAAAGCCCCAAAGTTAAATCGACCGACATTGGCAAAGGTTGTTTGCCAATTAATCCCAAATCTATTGAGAATCGACCGACTTACTTCTGCTATTTTAACACGTAAGTCCACTTGAACAGGGGTTTTAACAGCAAGACGGTTGATAACCGTTGGAGCTGCGGATCCTGTTGTTCCTTTTGTAAGGAAATTTTTTGTAACAGTGACAATTTCTTCTGCTGTTTTAGGAGAATCAACCTGTCCCATTAAAACAATGGCTCCAGCCACAGATTGTAACTCGACTAATTCATAGGGGTCAAAAGGTAATAACATCTCTTTCAACTGAGAAAGGTTATGAGTAACGACAACGGTGGCCTTTAAAATTTCTTGCCCTTTTTTGTTCATAACATAAAGTTTGGTTGTTCCGGGGGCTTTCCCGAATAAATAGGCCATACGCGGATTGCTCAATTGAATATCAGCCGTTTCAGGAGTTGAAATAAAAATTTCTGAAACGTCTTCTTTAAATTTTATAACACTAGCATCTCCTAATTCTAGCGTGATTGTTTTTGCACAGGCTAAAGTTGAGGAAAACATAAAGCACAAAAGAGTGCAGAATGTGATGAATCCTCTTTTTCTCCCATCTTTAAATTTTTTTAGGTTTTGCCATTCTATCATAGGATTGCCTTGCTTTTTATTGATCTTCGTTAAACTCAATGGTGCTTGTCTCTTTCCCACGTATAATAGTGACCTTTGTTTCCTCAGGTGTGTTGTGGGCTGTGATCTTTTCCGATGTAGGAGGTGTGTTGGATGTCTTTTCAAGACTATGGAGGCTTAGACTTAAAACTCCCTCTTTGACAGATCCTACAAGAATTTCTGCTTGTGCGGGAGTGACTTCAAGTGTTGCAACATGGGGAGAAGCGTTGATCTTATCGGGAGTGGCTAAATTCGTATCAATTGCCAAAACTTTAATCCCTTCTAAGAGTGTTGTGCTTTTCGCTTGTTTAGGGGCGCCTTCGGGGACAGTTGTAGAAGAGAAAGATAAAATGATATCTACAATATCTCCGGGGCTGATCAAGCCACTGCTTGCAGTCGTTGGAGAGACATCAATTGATATAGCCCGTTTCCCAGGGTCAAGGACGGCGGCAAGGATGCTTCTCTCTCCTTTCTTTACCAATTCTTTGATAATAATAGGTTCACCTTGGCTAAATGATTCTCGGACAATAGATCCTGTCAAATCTTCCAGTTTCATAGAGTGAAGACTTAATGTTTGCGGTGTAACATAATTTTGATTTATAGCCGTAAGTGGCCATTTCTGCCATATGAGGTCTCCACTTTTAATTTTATCGCCTTCTTGAAAGTTTTTTGCTGCAACAAGAACTTGGGTTAATTGTTGCTGTTGAGAAACAATCTCTTTCTTAGGCGCTTCTTGGCGTGTTAAAAAGAAACGTGTAAGGAAGGCTACGCCAATAGCTAAGACAAGTGCTATACTTAATCCCACAATATCTTTGAATCTCATTCCTGATGTTCCTCTTCATCAACGCGTTTATATTATATATAAAACAGTTATAATAGCTCCTGCAGCGATAGCGACTCCATAAGGAATTGTACGAGACCCTATGGTTGCTCGCATTTTTTTCTCAGGCCCCGTGCCGCTTCCAACCCACATACATTCCAAATAAGAATAACGTTCTTCAGCATTTTGAATTTTGCTCCACGTCCGGTCAGAAAGACGGGCCATGTAATCTGGCAAGGATAAGTAAAGAATCCCTAATCCCCCGCCAACAAGAGAGACAATCAAGAGAAAGTATACAATTCCATGAGTTCCCATCCAGAGAGAGGCCACAGCCAAATATTTAGCATCTCCCGCTCCGATAAGCTTAAAGGAGAAAAGGGCAAACCCCATGGCCAGCATACCTCCACAGATAGCTAAAGAAGACAAAAAAGTAGTCATGTCCAGATAAAGAGGGGCATAAAACCCGTATAGAACAATAATCGCCCCTAGGAGAATATTGGGAATACGATAAAAACTAAAATCGTAGAGCCCAATGACGATGTGAATAAAAGTGTACAGGGCTTTGATACAGGCAAGAATTATCATTTCGAATCTCCTTCTTCCCACTTTCGGCCTTCATTTAAGGGTACCGTATGATTTTTTGGAATTAAGCCTGCATAGTCACCCGTTTGTCGAACGGCTTCAATGTAATTAATATTGTTTTTAACCATTTCGTCTGACAGATCAACTCTTCCTACTTTTCTTGCCATCTTCTTATTTCCCGCAAGTCCATAGGCAAGAGCAAGATTTTGTCTGACTCGTGGTGTTGCACAAGGAGATCGAGCGAGTTTTTCTAACTCACGAATAGCTTCCCTGTCATTTCCTGCAAGGGCCATGGAAAGAGCTAAGTTGCTCTTATAGGATACATTGTTGGGATCGAGTTCTATGGCGGCTTTGTAATTAGCTTGAGCCCCGCAAGTGTCCCCTAACATATCAAGGGCAATTCCACGACCATTCAAGGCTTTGGCACAACGAGAATTTATAACGAGGGCACAATCAAAAGACTTGATAGCGTTTTCAGGTTGATTGAGCGTAAGGTAAACAGCGCCCATTCCGATAAAAGCGCAAGGTGATCTTGGGAATAAGGCAAGCGCTTTTTCAAAGGTTTTCTTTGCCTCTTCGACAGCATTTGCATCTAAAAGTGCCATTCCTAAACCTATATAAGCTGGTTCACAGGGAGGACCTTCTTCTTTGATGATGTCTCTATAATCATGGATAGCTTGAGGAAGATCTCCCCGAGCACGTGCCATTTCCGCAATCTTAAGATTGGGATGATCTTGGTAAGAGGGGGTGGCGAAGTCTGGAGTGACTAGTTCTGGTCCACACCCTGCTAACAAAGAGACACACATTAAGGCGTTCAGAACTATTAAAGATCTCATAGACCTCTCCCAATTTTTTATTATTTATTAATAATTAGAGGGTACATTATCATAAAAATTAACAACGGTCACAGTTTTTTAATGGACGAGAGAGCTTTGAGTTGAGACATGCACCAGAGATGCAAAAGCTTTGATCTTGCGAAAATATGGCTGTTTCTCTGTGTTTGACGGCAAAAAGAGTATGTTGCGTTATGGACACTGTCATGTCATAAAAAACATCATTGCATATTTTGTTGAAATTTCTTCTATGATTTAGATGCCTCTGCTGCTTCCTCTGCCTTAAGCCAGTCTTCTTCTGCGTCGCTCAACTCCTTTTCGAGGCGATGTTGTTGCTTTAAAAGATCACTTAAGGCGTCAGAGTGGTGAGCATAAAGCGCAGGGTTATTAAGCTCGTCTCTTATCTTTTGAAGAGATGTGGAGAGGGCTTCCATTTGTAGCTTGGTGTCTTTAGCTCTTTTCTTAAGGGTTGCAGAATCCTCCTGCACAGGCTTTTTTTGTTTTGGAGATTTAGAAGGCTTCTCCTCTTGTCTCAAAATAAACCGACGATAATCCTCAAGGTCTCCTTCATAAGGTTCAACCTTCTGATCGGC
>JACPNY010000059.1 GCA_016185255.1 Pseudomonadota bacterium | reverse complement strand
CGCTTGGCTTTGGCTACTACTTCTGTCTTCGTTCCTTCTTCTTCCGACTTGCCATTCTGTTCCTGAGACATGCCTTTTCTCCTGCGCCCTGCACACTAAATTATTGGGTTCAAGTGTCTCATCATTATAGTCACAGAGGGTATCGAACAATAATGCTAATCCCGGATTTGATAAATCACCCATTTTGTTCTTATCATATGCCCGCGCGGATATTCAGCAAGTAGAAAAAATATATCAGGTGCTATCTCGGCAAGGTTGCAAGCCCTGGATGGATGTTTACAATATTACAGGAGGAGAAGATTGGCTTCATGCAATTAATGCTGCGATAGACAATAGCGAAATATTTATTCCGATATTATCCAAAAATTCTGTGTCTCGACGTGGAATGATTGTAAAAGAAATGCAACGAGCCTTGGACAAATGGCGAGGAATGCTCCCAGGCGATATTTATGTAATTCCTATTCGCTTAGATGATTGCCCTATTCCTGAATTGCTTCAACATTTACAAGTCCTCGATTGGGAAAACGGAAAAGGGAAAAGTAAGTTATTCCAGGCCATTAATGTAGCCATAAAACGCAGACACCAATGATGGGTACTGTCTAATAGAAATAAATTCACCCAGAATCAGGATATTCAAGACGATCTGTATGAATAGCTGCTCAACAAACTGAGCGCGGCGAGGCGCAATGGATAGTTCCGTACGCCGCGGCATATTATCCGCATGATGGTGCAGATGGTGGATCCGAAGCCGCGCGAACGCGTCGGCGACCTGGCGGGCGGGACCTGCGGGTTTCCCGTCAACGCGCACCAGTATATTTTGGAGAAGCATACGTCGGCGGGGATTTTGGAGTACGATGCCGAGGGGCTGCCGCACCATTTAATCGGCGACCAGTTGCTGGCGGCGGAAAGAACGTTCATGTCGTCGAAGAAATATTTGCGGGCGTTCAGAAAATGATATTCCCGATGCAATCGAGTGTTGGTGTAGTTGTTGGAATTCTGGCTTTGGGATTAGATAGTACAGAATAAAAACCGCTTTGCAGATTTGAGAAGGATAAATATAACCCTTCTTGTGCGACAATATCCGCCTATTGACCAGACTCTGCTTAGGCTAGAGTTCCGTTTGTAACACCAGAAATTCCTGTCGTATAATATTCTAAAGCGGGGATAACCCTGCCAACAATAATAATACAGCTCACTCTCCCTTTACCCAGCATCTGATCTCGGGGAAGTTGTTAATATCGTGAGCCACCATCTTGTGAACCGTATTGGCCAGAAGAGTCTCATCCTTCCATTGATATTCTTCAAACAGATGTGCGATATGAGGAATAAAGAATATAAAAAAGATTTCGAAACTTATGAATTTTAATCTACCGGATATCGAAAAAAATTGATTAGATCATGTAATGCGAACCTATGGGACGACGCAAATCGTACATACTGATCAGAAAATTTGCCAGGATCACGCTTATCTATGTTGGGCTGTAAATAAACTGCAAGGGATTTTCCTACACATTCGGGTATCCTTATTGATTACAGGGAATTATGGAAGCAAACAAGATCAAACTTGACATGCAAAGCCCTATAAGAAGCCCCCTCCGCTATCCAGGATCTAAACGTCGCCTGGCAAATTACGTGCGCCAGACTCTTGAATTGAACAATTTTCGGCCAGCGTTGTATGTTGAACCTTTTGTAGGTGGGGCTAGCGTAGGGCTTCAGTTGCTTCAATATGAACTTATTGACAAGGTTATCTTCATGGACTTAGACCCCTGGGTGGCAAGTTTTTGGCATACAGTGTTTTTTGATACAAAATGGTTAGTTGAAAAGATCAGAACTACCAGAGTGACACTGAAATTATGGAAAGAGATAAAGAATAGCAAACCAAGGTCAATCCGTGATCGAGCATGGGCTTGTTTTTATCTGAACAGAACCAGTTTTTCAGGAATCTTGGAGGCCAAAGCAGGGCCGCTCGGTGGACGTAAACAAAAATCAGAATATAAAATTGATTGTCGATTCCCACGCGAGACCCTGATTAAGAGGGTTTTGCAGGCTGCATCTTTTAGCAACAAGGTTTATGCGGTCTGGAATTGCTCATGGGAGGACGGAATTTCGGAGATAAAAGCTGAACAAAAAAGAAAAAATCTGCCTAAAAAAAACATCTTTTATTACCTTGATCCGCCCTTTTTTGAAGAAGCACAAGAGCTCTATAGATTCTATTTCCAAGAAAAAGATCATACTCGCTTGCGAGATTATCTTCTCCAATTCAAAGATAATTGGTTATTGAGTTACGACTACGCAAAGCAAGTGGAAGTTTTATATGGTGACGCCATAAGCAAGAAAACGAATGGCACAAATCATCAGCACGTCGATATTTACTACAGCCTAGCTATTCTGTCTGAAAGACGCGTCGCCAAAGAAGTAATACTCTCGAACTTACCGAAACTCCCTGCTTGAAACTGGAGGAATAATGCAAAATATAAATCCAATTCTCAAAAAAGATTTTTTGCCCCAACTTATTCAAAAAGAGAATTTTGTAGGTTGGACTTATGGGATTGATTATGAAAGCGCATTGGTAATGACCAATGACTTGTGGAAGGCACAGTCGTTAGGAATTCCTCATAATTGTTTCTTGGTAGCAGCAACATTCGACCCCGAAAAATTTGCGAGCGTCCCAGAAGAAGATCGTGAAGTTCTGCTTTTGCGCGTCAATAGTTCTTCAAAATTACCACAAGACGATGATCTTGTTCGAACGAAGATTGATTATTTCAAAGAGAGAAAAGATATCTTTGGAAACAATGGTAGGGAAATTGATGATATTACGAAGAACGAAATGCAATTTGGCGGACTGCAGTGTCGTATCTTGGGCACTTTCTTTGTTTCCGAAGGCCAACTTTGGCTTGGCAGTGATATTGAATCGTTTGCAACTGCTTCGCGCCTAAATGTATACCGCCCACACGGCGATTCGCTCAATACAATCGTTAATTATGTTGATCCCATTCGGCGAAAAACTGCTGAAGAAACCGCCAAAGAACTTGGACTAGGCGAAGGGATTAAACCATTCCGAATCGGGACGATTCGATACACTTCAACAGATCGTTTGCACCGCAGAGATCCACGTTCGGAAAAAGTGGGAGTATCCATTCAGCCATCCGATTTTCTAGCCCGCCGAACAGCCGTATTAGGTATGACACGCACTGGAAAATCAAACATGATTAAACAGATGGTGTCGGTTGTTAAGCGCGTTGCCGATGAAAGCAAAGCAAAAATAGGTCAGATTATTTACGATATCAACGGCGAATACGCCAACGCCAATGAACAAGACAAAGGTGCAATCGCTGATATTTACCCAGATGACACAATCCGTTATCGAATGATCGAACACAAAGATTTTGAAGAGCTTCAAAACAATTTCTACATTCAACTGAATGATGGATTTAAGATCATTCGACGCATTGTGGAAGACAATAAAAACAACAAACAAGGTGATGTTGAAGTCTTCTTAAATACCTCATTTGATGAACCAGAAAAGGATGAGCAAAGTTTATATAAAAGATGGCGAGTACGTACTGCAGCTTATCAAGCCATGCTCTTTCTTGCCGGTTTTCCGCCACCTGAAAAATTTATAGTAAAGTTTGACGCAAATGCAAACGTTCAAGGTGCTGTCAACGCGCAAGCACATAAAACATTTCCCGATCCTAAAGCTGGCCTAACTTTACCAGTAGCCAAAGAATGGTTTTTAGCGGCAAGGGATGCAAATCAGGATTCTACGCTTGTGAGTAGTTCGGGCAACAACTGGCTGGATGATGATACGAAAGCCATCTTAAACATGATGAAACAGCGTAATGACAACGAGACCTTTATCAAAGGGTACAAAGTTCTGTTGGACGCGCGGCCTTATCATTCATCGCGCCGTTCACAGGAAGTTGGCGATGAGATTTACAAACATCTTGTCAATGGGAAAATTGTGATCTTAGATTTGTCGGTAGGAGAAGCTAGCTTGAGGGAAGAGATAAGCAAGCAAATCGCCCGGGCTATCTTCAACAAGTCAATGCAGACTTTTGTTTCTTCGGGAACTCCGCCCAATATTGTTGTTTATATCGAAGAGGCGCACAACCTGATTGGCAAAGGAATGGATCTTACCGACACTTGGCCCCGTTTGGCAAAGGAAGGCGCAAAGTACAGAATCAGCCTGGTGTATGCGACGCAAGAAGTTTCATCCATGCATCCAAATATTTTGGCTAACACAGAAAATTGGTTTATTACCCATTTGAACAATGCTCGCGAAATCAAGGAACTGGCACAGTTTTACGATTTTGAAGACTTCAGCGAGTCACTGATTCGCGCGCAAGATGTGGGCTTTGCACGCGTCAAGACACTTTCAAGCCCATTTGTCATTCCAGTTCAAATTGACAAATTTGACCCAGAGGCAGAACGCGAGCGCGTGTTGAAACTAAAGGGAAAGTAAGATGCCATACGAAGGTGAACTTGCCAGCAAGTCAGCTCATTCCGACATTATCAAAAATCCTGAAATTCAGGCATTCCTAAATGAATGCCAGTACCTCACGCCCCCTTCCCAGGAAGAATGCGAGAAGTTGGCAGGGCGATTCTCAGAAGCACCATCAACCGAAAATGTTTCACTGCCATCTTTTGCAATTGCTGTAGACGGCAGTCCTTACGAAGCCAGCTTGGATGATCAACTACCATCTACAAAGATCGGTTATATCAAATTAGGCGCAGTGTTGATCGACTTGGAAGATTTTGCCGGTCTAAAGGTGGGTAAATATGTTGATCCTTTCCGTGTGGCCCAGCTTCAAGATAATAATTCGTCGTTCACGTTCTTTGTACCCAGTGCCAACATTCGCTGGAGCGGAAAGCAAAGCGTTAGGGACAGTTTTCGTGCACTCATTGATCGCCAATTCCTGGACGAAAAAACTCGCTTCAAAAAAGATGATCCGAACACGAGCCTTCGCACGACCCTATTTCATCTTGCATCTCGACGCGCAGACGAAAAACTTGGCACGGGCGACCCAACCAAACTAAAAATCCACAAATGTCCTTCCTGCGAATTCGGGCCGCTCATCCTTGAAGATATTCCTGAACCACAGTATTGTACAAATTGCGGCGGAGAAATCTACCCCACGGATTGTCTTCGCATTTGGGAGGAAGTCAGTGATTATCAATCCAATCAGGCGGCCATAAACCGCTTAATGAACATTCTTGAGCACTTAATCCCCATTCATTACATGAGGTATTTCGCTGACCAGGCACCAGTTCAACTTGGCGGAATTGCCTTCTTTGTGGACGGCCCGCTTGCGATCTTCGGCACAGCTGCGTGGATACATCGTTCCATTATGATCTACTTGCATGAGATCAATGCACGCTTGAAAAAGCATGGCATCCCGCCAATGTTGATGATCGGTTTACAGAAAACCGGACAGGTTGTCGATCATGTGAATTTCATAGATCGCTTCCTGCCCGATAACCGCCTATTCGCGATTGATGACGATTATCGTTACAAATATATCCTCGCCGGAAGAGAAGCATCGAAGAATGGGTTCGGATTTGAAACCTATTATGGGCAAGACTTTATTTACAAAACTTCCACTGGCCGGACATTTGTTTTTGGACTTCCTTACCCTTACGATTCAAAAAACCAGACAGGGGTCAATTTCATCAAAGAGAAAGTAAAATTCGAGAATTACCTGCAACTGCAACGGGCGATCAAACTTGTCAATCACTTCGAAAGCGACCTATACGAGAACGCTGTCATCCCTGTTGCTCTGGCACATCATTACACTGCTATCAGTCTCCAGCCGGGCGGACGTATCTTGGATCTATTGACCAAGAAAGGCTTGAACAAGTCATGAACTTGCACGATCACGCGGAACACATCGCGGGCAAATTATCCAATCTTGAAAGCCTTTGGAGGATCTCGGGGCGCGGCCCGAACAAGCCGCAATTACAGGCTATTCTCAAAGTAGACGGGCCACTTCTAATTATTGCTGGCCCAGGTTCGGGGAAAACCTTTACATTGGTTGACCGTGTTGTGCATTTGGTAACCGAACATAAAAAATCACCAGAGAATTTGATGGTGGTGACCTTCACGGAAAAGGCTGCATCAGAATTATTGACCCGCATTTCCGATCGTATGCTTGCCATTGGAATACGCTTTAATTTGAACGAAATGTATTTGGGGACATTTCATTCGATCTGTTTGCGCTGGTTGGAAGAGTATCGTGAGTTCACGCGATTGAAGCGCAACTTCACGATGATGGACCAGTTCGACCAGCAGTATTTTTTATATCAACGTTTGCGGGATTATGAAGCGGTTCCCAATATTCATTTGATCGTTGGAAAACCGGAGTCGAGTGCCTGGAGCAAGACCAAGGAATTGGTCAAATGGCTCAACGTTGCCAGTGAAGAATTTCTTGATCCGCAGGATTTGAAGATGGCCAAGGATGACTCAGTACAGGCGCTTGGCCATGCCTATGAGATCTACCAACGACAATTGGAAGAGGCCAACTCGCTTGATTTCTCGACTATTCAGTACGAAGCCTTGAAGTTGCTGCTGGACCATCCGGAAGCGCGGGATGAACTAAGAGGCCGTATCAGTCACATCATGGTGGATGAGTATCAGGATACAAACAGCATTCAGGAACGAATCCTGTTCGAGTTGCTCGGTGAACAGGCGAATATCTGCGTGGTGGGTGATGACGATCAAGGTCTGTATCGTTTTCGTGGTGCGACCATTCGCAATATTCTGCAATTCAAGGATAACTTCGAGAGCGGTCGCTGCCAGCAGATCAACCTGGTGACCAATTATCGCTCGCATCCGGATATCATCCGTTTCTATAATAAATGGATCCAAGGCCAGGATTGGGATTATCACGGCAAACACTATCGCTTCGATAAGGAAGTTGTCCCGCCGGAAGAAAAGAAATTCCCAGCAGTTCCGGCAGTCATAAAGATCTCTGGAGATACGCAGGAAAAATATCACCATGAGATGTTGGCTTTTTTGCACACGCTTAGGGACAAGGGAAATCTCAAAGATTGGAATCAGGTTGCGTTCCTGTTCCGATCCGTGAAGAATGGCAAGGTTGTAGATCTGGCCCATTTTCTGGAACAGAACGGCATCCCCGTTTATTCGCCGCGATCCAATCAGTTCTTTGAGCGCGACGAGATCCGGCTGATGCTGGGTGCATTGATCTTCCTGTTCCCGCAATTTGAAAAGGTTCGGAAGTGGCGCGATGATGCTCACCTTGATATTTGGGATTATTATGATCATAAATGCTTTGCTCTATTCGCAGACGAGTTGCGAAAGCCGCAAAACGAAGATTTGCGGAATTGGGCCAAGGCGATGGCAAGAATTCATGCGAACCTGAATGCCAACACAGATTACGCCTTCTCTGGTTTGTTCTATCAGTTGCTGCAATTCCCATTGTTCAGCCGCTACCTTGACGAAGACTTGATGAACGGCAAGCTGCGCGACACGCGCGCCATGCGGAATCTTGCACTCTTTTCTTCACTGCTGGGCAAAGTGGAATATCTTCACCATATCAACGTCTTTTCGCCGGAGTTCTTAGATAAAAGCCTGCGAGACTTTTTCAACCAGTTCCTGCGCTTCTTGATGGACGGCGGTATTGATGAGTACGAAGATGAGTCGGAATATGCGCCGAGCGGAAGTGTTTCGTTCCTGACCATCCACCAGTCAAAAGGACTTGAGTTTCCGGTGGTCGTCGTTGGTTCGCTAGATGCGGGGCCACGAAAAAATTATGCTGATTTGACTGAGACTCTTGAGCAGGGTTACCTTTCTCGTCCGGCGTTTGAGCCGCTGACCGAAGTCAAGAATTATGATTTTCGCCGGTTGTTCTATACGGCTTTCTCGCGTGCGCAAAATCTTCTGGTCTTGGCCACGGAAGAAAAAGACGGACGCTGGGCCAGCCCTTCCAAGTATTTCAAAGATTATTACGATACCCTTCCATCGTGGCGTGACCCGGCCTTCAAGCCTGCGGAGTTGCCATTAGCCGAGATCAAGGAGATTGATCTCAAAAAGGAATACTCCTTCACATCGCATTTGACGGTGTACGAGAATTGCGCCGAGCAATATCGCTTTATGCGCGAGTTGGAATTTACTCCGGTACGAACCAGCCCGATCTTGTTCGGCACATTAGTGCATCAAACGATCGAAGATATTCATAAGACTGTACTGCGCGGAGAAGAGCAACAACTTTCTACAGAGCAGGTTCAAATGTGGTTTGACACGAACTATGCTTACCTCACCAAGAAGGAACGTGTCTACCTTGCGCCGAACGTGAAGCAGGTTGCGTTGAATCATGTTCTTCGCTATTATGCGCGCAATGACGGTGACTGGAGTCACATTCGCGAAGCTGAAGTGGATGTCTCACTCGTCAAAGATGATTACATCCTGAAAGGTACCGTGGATCTGATCGCTGGCAAGGAAGGCACGGTAGAATTAGTGGACTTCAAGTCCGAGAAGAAGCCGGATGTCAATAATCCAGAAGATCATGAAAAGCTGGATCGCTACCGTCGCCAGTTGGAAGTATATGCTCATATTGTGGAAGAGCGCACCGGACAGCCAGTGAGCAAGACTCACTTGTATTACACCAGCGAAGAGACCGGCAATCCGTACATTAGCTTTGATAAGGACAGCCGTTCGATCAACAACACCATTCGAACCTTTGACCAAGTGGTGCGGCGCATCGAAGCCAAGGATTTTTCCATCCCCACCCGACCGACTAAACTATGCCACGACTGCGACATGCGCCATTATTGTGACCGGAAAAATTGGAAATTTCGGAGCCAAGCATGAGTAATGCCAAACAGACAAAATTAGAGTTAGCTGACACAACACCAGTAAACAATGTGGAAGAATATAAATTTGAACCTATTAAGGGTTATCCTATGCTTACGTGGAGTGGAAAACGTCCATTCACTTCCACTAGATATTATCCAGCTCAAATTAAAGAAGTTTATGGCAATGAAATTGAAGGCTGGCGCAACAAGATATTTTGGGGTGATAATTTACAAATAATGAGTCATTTGATTAAGAACTTTCGGGATAAAGTGGATTTAGTTTATATTGATCCACCATATGCCTCAAATGCCGTTTACAAAAAGAGCATACAGCTGAAAAGCAAACAGATTTCAAGTGATTCATCGGCATTTGAAGAAAAACAATATACAGACATTTGGACCAATGATGAATACCTGCAATTCATGTATGAGCGCATCGTACTTATAAGAGAATTGATTAGCGATAAAGGGGGTACTTTGTTTACATGTCGATTATCGAAGAGGCCATCTGCTTCGGATATTATTAGATGAAATTTTTGGACCAGAAAATTTCGTGAACGAAATTGTGTGGAAAAGAAGAACTGGTGTTCTTAATCAATCAAGGAAATTTGGAGCGGCAACAGATTCGATTTTTGTCTACGCTAAAACAAGCGAAACATATACATTCAACCAGCCTTACATTCCTTACACGCTTGACGATCCTTATGTAAAAACAAAATTCGTATACGAAGAAAACGGAAGGCGATATAGACTTCACGGAATTGTTAGCCCATCATATAGCCCAAGTCTAATTTATGACTACAAAGGCTATAAGCCACCACAAAACGGTTGGTCTTTTTCTTTAGAAACAATGAAGGAATGGGACAAGGCCGGGAAGCTCTATTTTCCGGAAGATAAAAATCAAAGAATACAGCGGAAGCAATATCTCGATGAGACACCCGGCAAACCTGTTCAGAGCTTGTGGGACGATATTCGTCCGTTAAACTCTCAAGCACTTGATGATACTAATTATCCAACGCAAAAACCTACTGAATTGCTTGAGAGAATTATAGAAACCTTCTCTCATACGAGCGATCTTGTCTTTGATTGTTTTATGGGATCAGGGACGACACAGGCAGCTGCTATGAAATTAGGTCGTCGTTTCATAGGTGCCGACATTAATCTGGGGGCCATTCAAATTACTACACGACGGTTATTGGAAATTGCAGAAGCCTTAGACGACAATGGAAAACAGGCTGAATTATTTTCCAAGAAAGAAGATGTTCCCAATACCATCTACACTGGCTTTGAAGTTTACAATGTCAATCATTACGATGTGTTCCGTAATCCAGTTGAAGCACGAGAATTACTTCTAGAAGCATTGGAAGTAAACCAATTGCCACCCGGACAACTCTTTGATGGCGAAAAAGATGGTCGCATGATAAAGATCATGCCCGTCAATCGCATTGCCACACGTGCTGATCTGGGCGAGTTGATCGCTGGGCTCGATCTCAAAGCCTTTGAAAAACGTCACAAGAAAAGCCCCAATGAACCGGTCGAGAAGATCACGTTAGTTTGCATGGGCCACGAGCCCGACCTGAAAGCGACGCTTGAAAAGGAAGTGGAGCCGTATAAGCTGGACGTGGAAGTAGTTGATATTCTGCGCGACCGTCAGGATTTGCAATTCAAGCGCGACTCCGAAGCTAAGATCGACATCAAAGGCGGCAAGCTGGTCATCGAGCGTTTCTATCCAATGAACCTGCTCGGCAAACTCAGTTTGCAAAAAGAAAAGGTCAAAGATTGGCGCGAGCTGGTCGAGTCTGTGATGATCGATTGGAACTATGACGGTGCCGTGCTCACGCCCACCACCGTCGATATCCCTGAGAAAGATGAAATGGTCAGTGGCAGCTATCCGGTCCCGAAAGACGCGGGCACCATCCGCGTGAAGATCACCGACCTGCTTTCCGAGTCGCTCGAAGTCGAGGTCCGGAATGTGTCAATGATTTGAGACACGGGGGTTGAGAATTTAGTCACTCCAACGAGGTGAGTGTTTGTAGGCGAAGTTCGTGTAAAATGGAAGTTGCCCCAAACGAAACGGGAACGGCGCTCTTGCAATGGCTGTTCTCG
>JACPNY010000039.1 GCA_016185255.1 Pseudomonadota bacterium | reverse complement strand
TCTTCTAAAGCTCCTTGGACTGTGGGAAGACCAGCTTGCCGTTGCCATCCGTAAAAGGGAGTGCCCTCATATTCAAGGGTGAGCTTAAAGCGTCTCATGAGACAGACAGGGTGGAAAAGAATAGCCTCTTAAAAACTCCGCCGTAGAAAGAGGAGATTTGCCAACTTTTTGAAGGCGTAAGGGTCGCAAGGCGCCCTCCCCACAGGCAATGGTAAGTTGATTGTCGAGAATCGTTCCCGGAGGCGCTGAAGAAACTAAAGGAAGGGCTATGGCTTCGAGAACTTTGATGCGGTCTTCTTCCACTTCAAACCATGTGCCTGGCCAGGGATTTAAGGCGCGTATTTTTCGCTCTAGGGATGAGGCGGAAGCTGTCCAATCTAAGAGCCCTTCTTCTTTTGCCAGTTTATCCGCATAGGTGATCCCCTCTTGAGGCTGAGGAATAGGCTCTAATTTTCCGTCCAAATAAAGAGGTAGAGCCTTTGATACTGTTTTTATGGCTGCTGTCGTCAGAAGATCGAAAAGATGGGACGTTGTCATGTGATCATCAAGCGTAACTTTTTCTGTATACAGCATATCTCCCGTATCCAGGCCTACGTCCATCTTCATCAAGGTGATACCTGTTTCTTTATCACCTGCTAAGATAGCCCGTTGAATGGGAGCTGCCCCTCGCCAGCGCGGCAGCAGAGAGGCATGAATATTAAGGCATCCTTTCTGCGGCGCCTCTAAAATAGCCTTAGGAAGAATCAATCCATAAGCTGCCACAATGGCAACATCTAAATCCAAAGACTTCCAGTGCGCTTGCTCTTCTTCTGACTTTAAGGAAGAAGGCGTAAAAACCGGAAGCGAATGTTTTTCTGCAAGAGCGTGAACAGGACTTGGCGTAAGCTTATAGCCTCTCCCGACGGGGCGTGGAGGTTGGGTGTAAACAGCCACAAGATTGTAAGGTTCTCTCAGGAGAGCTTCTAAAATATGGGCTGCAAAGTCAGGGGTGCCCATAAAAGCAATACGAGGATTCATAAACGATTTTTCTTTCTTTTCAGGAGCTTTTGTACAATCAGGCTCCGTTTTAAAGAACTTAAATGGTCAATGAATAAAATGCCATCTAAATGATCAATTTCATGCTGAATACAATCTGCCAAAAGACCGCTCGGCGTTAAAGTTTGAGGATGGTTATTTTCATCCACATAAGACACTTTAATTTCTAAAGGCCGAGTTACATTCTCATAAAACCCAGGAACCGAAAAGCAACCCTCTTTCGTAACTTGGGTTGTGGGAGACACCCACTCTAATGTGGGATTCGCCATCAGAAGAGGTTTGGACGGTATTCCGTCCCGCTCCCCAACGTCCACAACAATGACACGCTTTTTAACGCCCACTTGCATGGCCGCAAATCCCACCCCATTCACGTGATAGAGCGTGTCCAAGAGATTATCCATCAACGTCCGAATGGCGCGGTCAACTTTTTCAACAGGAAAAGCTTTTTCCTGAAGACGTGGATCGGGGTATGTTAAAATATCTAAAACCGCCATTAATTAATCCTTACAAAGGCTGGATTGATTATAATATCCTATGTATTATCTGTTTTAGGTAATCAAGGACAAGATGAAATGCAAGGGGCAAGAGGGACGGAGCTTACCACCGGACATTTTTTGAAATATAGCCAGTTTTGTTGTCATCCTCGAGTTAGAAGATCTTCTCTCAACAGCTTGGAGCTCAACCTAGATCCCCGATGAACCAATGCTAATGTTTTTCTTTTAAAAACAAAGCATTTCTAGCTCGAGGATGACAAAGGAACTTGGAGGGAGTGTTAGAAATAATTTTAAATACCCCTCACCCGCCACTGCGTGGCGACCTCTCCCACAAAGGGGAGAGGTAAAGAGCCTGTAACTTTTATTGACTTTTCCCTCTAATCTCTTTAACGACAATAAAAGGCCCAGGTGGCGGAATTGGTAGACGCGCTAGATTCAGGTTCTAGTGAGCGAAAGTTCGTGGAAGTTCGAGTCTTCTCCTGGGCACCAGAGCATAGAGAGAATGGAAAGAATATATGAAAGTTTATTACCATCGGGGAGACCTTCCTGCGGGACTTGATTTTGGGCACTCTGTTGCCGTAGATACGGAAGCCATGGGCCTTTATATCCCGCGCGATCGATTGACACTTGTGCAACTTTCCTCGGGCAATGGAGAATGCCATCTTGTTCATTTCCCTCTCAAATCTTCTTATGAAGCGCCTCATTTAAGAGCCCTTTTGGTTAACAAAAATGTTGAAAAAATATTTCACTTTGCGCGGTTTGATTACGCAATTTTAAAATATTATTTGAAAGTTGAAACCTATCCTATATTCTGCACAAAAATCGCCTCTAGGCTTTCTCGTACCTTTACGGACAAACATGGCCTTAAAGACCTTTGCAAACAACTTCTCAACGTTGAAATTTCAAAGCAAGAGCAGACCTCTGATTGGGGATCTGAGCCTTTATCTGAAAAACAAATGGAATATGCAGCAACAGACGTTCTTTATCTTCACCGTCTTAAAGCTATCCTCCAAGAGCTTTTAAAACGGGAGGGGCGAGAATCTATTGCAAAAGCTTGTTTTGAGTTTATCCCAGCCCGATGTGAGCTTGACATCCAAGGATGGAATGAGGTTGATATTTTTCAACATTGATCCAATACTTGTCATCCCCGCGAAGGCGGGGATCCAGAGGGCTATTGTCATGCTGAACCTTTAGTCCTGACCTCCGAAACAAATTCGGGAAGACGTTAATTTACTCCTGGATCCCCGCCTGCGCGGGGATGACAATGAAGGGATTGCAACAAAAATCCACATTTTATTTTGATTAAGTATAGTATAAATCTGTGTCACATGTGTTAAGGTTATTGGATAAAAATTCTGGAGTTTTAAACAAGATGAGAAGTAACGTTTCTGCGATTACGATAGATCCGCGTCAAGGCGAGACTGAGCGATGGGGCGACCCTCACGATGACCTTACCGAAGCACGACGTGTTTTAACGCTGGAAGCGAACGCTCTTGAAAAGCTTGCTGAAAACCTTGACAATTCCTTTGAACAAGCCATCACTCTTTTAATGCAAGTGCAGGGGCGTGTCATCCTTTTAGGAGTTGGGAAAAGCGGGCATATTGCGCATAAAATTGCCTCTACTTTTTCTTCCACAGGAACGCCCGCTTTTTTTGTTCACCCCAATGAAGCCAGCCATGGGGATTTGGGCATGATTACCCTCCAAGATGTCTTGATCATTCTCTCTCTTTCAGGAGAAACGGCTGAGCTTTCAGATACAATTAATTATGCAAAACGGTTTAATATCCCTTTCATTGCCATCACCTATAAGGCAGAGAGTACTCTTGCAAAAGCAGCCTACACCACACTTCTTCTTCCTCCCTCTCCGGAAGCTTGTCCCATGGGGTTGGCTCCTACCACATCAACCACGCTGATGCTGGCTCTTGGAGACGCTCTTGCAGTTACCCTTTTAAAACGCAAAGGATTTTCAGAAAAAGATTTTAAAAAGTTTCACCCCGGAGGACTTCTCGGGCGAAAACTTTTACATGTTAGTGATATTATGCGCGTTTACGAAGACCTTCCCCTCGTCCTCAAAGGCACGCCCATGAGTGACGCCCTTGTGGAGATGACAGAAAAAGGTTTTGGATGCATTGGTGTTTTAGATAAGGCTAAAAAGCTTGTGGGAATTATTACGGATGGTGATCTTCGCCGTCATATGAACCCGTCTTTCTTAAGCCAACGGGTTGAAGACGTGATGACACCCTCTCCAAAAACAATTTTTTCTTCCTCCTTTGCGGCAGAAGCTTTGGGAGTGATGAATCGTCAGTCTATCACAAACTTATTTGTCTTAGATGAGGCAACGAACGCGCTTGTGGGGCTTTTGCGTCTTCATGATTGTTTAAGAGAAGGGATTGCCTGATGGATCTTCAGTCTCTTCAAGGGTACTCTCGCTATGTAAGTTTGATGAAAGTGGTTCTGCCCGTTGGGATTTTGCTCACACTCGCCCTTTCTTTTGGATGGCCTTATATTCTTTCCTTAAGTAAAGATGGGTTTGTGCTCCTGGACATGTCTCGCTCAGATATAAGGGAAAATCACATGGTTCATCCCCAGTATATGTCCACGGATAACAAAGGTCAGCCCTATCAGGTCAAGGCTGAGTGGGCAAAGCAACGGACAGAGACTCTGGCCGATCTTACGGCTCCCCAGGGATTGATGACGGTGGTAGAAGGAGATTCTTTTGATCTTAAGGCTAAAAATGGGGTTTATGATATGAATGGAAAACTCCTCGGGTTGGACGGTGGCGTGGTCCTTACCAGCACGGATGGATATCATGTTCAAACGGAAAAAGCTCAGATTTCTCTAGATACAAAAGTTATTGAAGGCAATGTTTATGTTGAAGGAGAAGGCCCCACGGGAAGCATCAAGGGGCAAAACGGATTTAAGGTGGAAAGTCGCCCCGGAGGGAAAGTTTTGACCCTTAAAGGCCCGTCTCGGGTTATTATTAATACGGCTGCGTTGAAAAAGCATAAGGGTTCCCATGTTGAGTAGATTTTTTTTATTTTTTTGTTTTTTATCAAGCACGTGCTATGGGCAAATTCTCGATCATTTAGAAGACAAAAAAGATGAGCCTGTTATTATAGATGCGGAACAATCAGTTGTGTGTGATGAAACAGCGCACAAATGCGTGGCAACAGGCCTTGCTAAGGCCCAGAAAGGTACGTCTATTGTCTATGGAGATACACTAACAGTGTATTTTACAGACAACAGAGATATTACAGCCATGGCGGCTGATGGCCATGTGCGCATGGAAACTCCCACGGAAACCGCTTATGGCGAGCATGCTCATTATGATGTGGCCCTTGATCGCGTTCTCATGACGGGAGGGAATTTGAAAATTGTCACGCAAAAAGAAGTCCTGACAGCCGAAGATTCTCTCGAATATTGGCATACAAAAAACCAAGGGATTGCCCGAGGGAATGCCGTTGTTCAATTTCCTGAAAAGAAGCAACTTGTGCAAGCCAATACTCTTGTGGCTTATTTTATTCCGGCGTCCAAGGAGACGAAGGACGGAGAAAAAAAGACAGAACTCGATCGCATTGAAGCCACAGGAAATGTTTTAGCGTCTGGCCCTAATGGAATTGTAACCGGCGACAGGGCTACCTATTTTGGCAAGCCTGAGGTGGTCGAAATCTTCAATAACGTCAAAATCACCCAAGGGGGAAATGTCATTACGGGCGAATATGGCCGCGCCAATCTAAAAACCAATGTAGCCGAGCTTTTCCCTTATCCCCCCAACACAAAGCCAACAGGGCCCATTAAGCGTATTTCAGGCGTTATTATTCCAAAGGATATTAAGGAGAGGAAGAAAGAAATCCTTGAGTAGAGGCGTATGTTCTAAAACACCCCTATGGACAAACGAGGGATTTTAAGGGTGCGATGAAGACCCACATTGAGCAAAAATCCAAAGCCCATGAGAAGGGTGAGCATTGCCGTTCCTCCGTAAGATACAAGGGGTAAAGGAACTCCCACAACAGGCAGAAGGCCCATGACCATGGCAATATTAATAAAGACATAGAGAAAAAACGTGATCGTCATGCCAAGAGCTACAAAGCGACCAAAGGTATTTTGAGTGGTCAACACGATTCGAAAACATAGAACAAGCAAAAGAACATAAAGACTAATAAGGAAAGCTCCTCCCATAAATCCCCATTCTTCACATAAAAGCGTAAAAATAAAATCTGTTTGCTTGGCGGGTAAAAAGTTTAAAGACGCTTGAGTGCCTTGCATGAATCCTTTTCCCCAAAATCCCCCTGACCCCAGAGCAATCTTTGACTGCGTGATATGGTATCCCGCTCCAAGAGTATCTTGGTCAGAGCCAAAAAAAGTAAGGATTCGTTTCTGCTGGTACTCATGGAGAAAGCTCCATAAAAGAGGGAGACTTGCAGCGGTTCCTAATAGACCTGCAGCAAAGAGCCATAAAGAAACCCCCGCTGCGAAAAACAACATTCCTCCCGTTAAGAGAAAAATCATAGCCGTTCCCAAATCGGGCTGCCTTAACACAAGAATCGTGGGCAGAAAGATGAGGAGAAGCGGGAAAAAAAGTTTGGAAAACTTTAAGGGTAAAAGTTGATTGTGGAAATATCGAGCGAGCGCCATCACGAGAGCAATCTTCATCAATTCAGACGGTTGAAGCTGAATGATATAAAGATCGATCCAGCGTTGAGCCCCCCATCCTCCTATATGTCCTAGAAACTCAACCCCACATAAGAGAAACAAGGAAATCCCATAAAAGATATAGGAAAAATGAAACCACCACCGCAAATCTGTGCACGCAAGGGCAAGCATAATCAAAACACCCACACTAAAGCGAATGATTTGCTTTAATGCCCAAGGCTGCATGTCTCCCCCTGCGGCTGAAATCAAGAGTCCCCAGCCTATAGCGGAGATCAGAAGAATGAGCAAAAAAATGCCCCAATTTAAGCGCGCAAGCTTTTGAAAAAGGGAGGGAATAATATCAAATGTCATGGCTTAGGAGTCTCTCTCAAGAAGTTGCGCTTTCAATAAAATATCTCTCGCGGCTTGAACAGCAAGTCCTGCTCCCCCCACATGCTCAACCACAACAGCAATTGCATAACGAGGGGCATGAATGGGAGCATACCCCACAAAAAGACCATGCTCCCGGTACTTCCATGGCAAATGGCTCGTTTTCGTTTGTCCTGCTTTGCGTTGTTGTAAGGTAATGCGGCGCACTTGACTTGTTCCCGTTTTACCCGCCATTTCCATTCCTTCAAAGGGTATTCGCCAGCGAAAAGCCGTTCCTCGAGGGTCATTAACCGTATCTTCCATGGCTTTTAAAATAAGGTCTCGGTAATCCTTATCAAGCCCCATAGTGTCAAAGGAAACATCTCCTGTTCCTTCAAGACGAGGCGTAATTTTTTCTCCTTTTACAAGGCGCGCAACAGCCATAGCCAATTCTAAAGGTGTGGCCCCCATATAGCCTTGTCCAATACTCATTTGAATGGTGTCACTGACGGTCCAGTTGGCATCCTTATATTGTTTTTTCCACTCTTTTGTGGGGACAAGGCCTTTTTTACTGGAAGGAAATCCTTCAAGGCCGCCTGTTCCAAGTCCCATAGTTTGATAAAAAGCAGACAAGCGATCAACACCAAGCTTCTTAGCAACTTCATAAAAGAAGACATCGCACGACTCAACGAGGGCCCGCGAAACAGTGACATCCCCATGGGTGTGCATACAATGAAACTTGTGGTCTCCCACATAGATATAGCCCGGACA
Organism: Pseudomonadota bacterium; assembly: GCA_016185255.1. Taxonomy (GTDB): domain Bacteria; phylum Pseudomonadota; class Alphaproteobacteria; order UBA9655; family UBA9655; genus UBA9655. The sequence goes on along the minus strand of JACPNY010000039.1, from coordinate 335 downwards.
ATGAATCGTCGTTGTTTCATTAATGACCCCTGCTTGAAGCGCCGCTAAAGCCACAAAAAGCTTAACCGTAGATCCTGGAGGATAGACACCAGAAATAGCTTTATTCGTAAGGGGCACATAAGGGTTATCTCTCAGCTCATTCCACTCCTTATGGCTAATGCCTTGGGGAAAAAGATTGGGATCAAAAGAAGGGGTGGACACAAGGGCCAGAATATCCCCATTTTGAATATCAATCACAACCGCAGAGGCACTATCGTAAGAAGAGAGTGCCTCTTGAGCATCAGCTTGCAAGCGAGCATCAAGGGTTAAATGAATATTTTCTCCAGGAGAACTTG
>JACPNY010000051.1 GCA_016185255.1 Pseudomonadota bacterium | reverse complement strand
CGCGCAATAGATTTTCCTAAGGATGTTTTACCCACACCGGGAGGGCCCACAAGACACAAAATAGGGCCATGGATTTTTCCAACGCGGTTTTGAACTGCGAGGTATTCAATAATTCGCTCTTTGACTTTTTCAAGCCCATAATGGTCTTCGTTTAAAATTTCCTCGGCTTTTTTTAAATCTTTTTTAACGCGTGTTTGGCTTTCCCAAGGAATATCTAAGAGCCAATCCAAATAATTGCGCACAACGGTTGCTTCCGCTGACATAGGGCTCATTTGGCGAAGTTTTTTAAATTCGGCCAGTGCTTTCTCTTGAGCCGGTTTAGAAAGCTTTGTTTTCTTTATTCTCTCTTCAAGTTCAGAAAGTTCATCCTTTCCTTCTTCCCCTTCTCCCAGCTCTTTTTGAATGGCCTTAAGCTGCTCATTCAAATAGTATTCGCGTTGGGTTTTTTCCATTTGACGTTTAACCCTGCTGCGAATGCGCTTTTCCGCTTGCATAACGCCAATTTCGCCTTCCATAAAGCTCACAATCTTTTCAAGACGCAGGGCCACATTTTTCGTTTCAAGAAGCGCCTGTTTCTCGTCAAGCTTAAAGGCAAGATGGGCCGTTACCACGTCCGCAAGCTTTGAAGGATCTGGAATTTGAGTAATGGAAGAGATTAAATCGCTGGGAATCTTTTTTTGCAATTTAACATAGTGATCAAACTGATCAATAAGGGCCCGCGTTAGGGCTTGTATTTCTTGAGGAGAGCCTGCCTCTTCTTCAAATGGCTCGATGGTCGCTAAAAAATAAGACGGATTTGTGAGGAATTTTGAAACTCTTACTCGTTTTTGTCCTTCAAGCAGAACTTTTACAGTCCCATCAGGAAGGCGCAAAAGTTGTAAAACTCGTGCAAGAGTTCCAACTGTATAAAGATCCTTTATGGTTGGGTTGTCTATGGTGGGTTTTTTTTGACTAACCAGCAGAACTTGCTGCTTATTCTCCATCACCACATCGAGAGCATGAATAGATTTATCACGGCCCACAAACAAAGGAATAACCATGTGAGGAAATACAACCACATCCCTTAATGCTAAGACGGGAAATTTAGTTTGTTGATCTTCCTGATGCTCTTTATCCAAAGATAACCTCGTGAATGAGTTGCCCTAACTCATTTAAATATAGAATATCTTTGATTAGATATAAAGAGGGATTATGAGAGGAGGTTTTTGAGGTGTGTTAGGCATGCTTCTTTGATTTTGCATTTATAGATTTTAGCTTCTTTTTTTGTTAAAATCAACTTTCTCAATTGGCCATTCGGCTAAAGTTTTTTGACTTCTTTATGCTTTTCCGATTATATTACAAAGCTAAGAAGGACAAAACGTGACTCACTCTGTTACACTCATTGAAGGAGATGGAATCGGCCCAGAAGTTGTGGAAGCCGCAAGACGGATCATCGATGCCACGGGCCTTCCCATCCACTGGGACGTCTGTGAGGCAGGCGCAAAGGTTTTTAAACAAGGACTTGCAACAGGAGTTCCTCCTGAAACAATAGAGTCCATCAAGCAAACAAAAGTTGTCTTAAAAGGACCGCTTGAAACGCCTGTTGGGTATGGAGAAAAAAGTGCGAACGTTACATTGCGTGCTCTCTTTGAAACCTACGCTAACACACGCCCTGTTCGCCAGATTCCTGGCATTCAAACTCCTTTTAGCGGACGCTCTATCGATTTTGTGATTGTTCGGGAGAATATTGAGGATCTCTATGCAGGGATTGAATATCTTCAGACTCCTTCCGTTGCGGAAGCGTTAAAGCTCATCACACGAAAAGGCTCTGAAAAAATTATCCGCTTTGCCTTTGAACTCGCTCGCGCTGAAGGGCGCCATAAGGTTCATTGCGCCACAAAAGCTAATATTTTAAAGCTCACAGAAGGCTTATTTAAAAAGACCTTTGAAGATATTTCTAAGGAATATCCTGACATTGAAGCCCACCACATTATTATTGATAACTGTGCTCACCAACTGGTTGTCCGCCCCGAGGACTTTGATGTCATCGTTACCACAAACCTTCATGGGGATATCATAAGTGACTTAGGGTCAGGTCTTGTAGGAGGATTAGGCGTTGCTCCTGCTGCCAATATTGGAGACGAGGTGGCCATTTTTGAAGCTGTTCATGGCTCAGCCCCCGATATTGCAGGAAAAAACATGGTTAACCCCACGGCCTTGCTGTTTTCCTCGGTTCTCATGCTGCGCCATCTGAAAGAGTTTGAGACGGCTGAACGTATTGAACAATCCCTTCTCTACACCCTTGGCGTCCAAAAGGCCTTTTTGAAGGACTTGGACAAGAACTCAACCCTCACAACCACCGCCTTTACGGATCTTGTCATTCAAAACCTGGGAAAAAAAACAGATTTTTGGCCGATTCGGCCTTACAAACCTTTGCGATTACCTCTTGTGCAAAACCCTTCGGAAGATGTACCGAGAAAAGAGGTGGGATTTGATCTTTACATCGAAAGTTCGCTTTCTTCTGAGAAATTGGGCAAGAGTTTAGGAACGATCGCCCTCCCCTCCCCCTTTGAACTTAAAATGATTTCTAACCGGGGGGTACAGGTTTACCCTGCCATAGGCGGCATAAGGCCAGATACGGTTGATCATTGGCGAGCAAGGTTTTTCTTAAAAGATAAGAATACGACCATAACAGATAAAGATATTTTTGACCTTACGGCACAGATAGCCCTCCATCATCAGTGGATGCATCTTGAAAAATTAAATGAATTTAATCATGCTCCGGCTTTTACAAAGGCTCAAGGGGAAGAGTAACCCATTGCAAGAGTTACGCAAAAAGGTATATCCTCTGATCATTGAGAATAATTACTGAGGCCTACTATGTTCGCTACTCATCGTCGGCAAAAAGGAGTAACACTAGACGTTTGGCCAGGCTTTGTAGATGCCTTGGCAACCCTTCTCATTGTTATGATTTTTGCGCTGATGATTTTTGTGGTGGCCCAAATCCATCTCTCCGATGCCCTTCAGGGAAGCAAACGTGGACTTTCCTCACTCGAAGCTAAACTCCAAGAAATTGCTAAACTGTTTCAAATTGAACAAACAAAAAATGCTGACTTAACTGCTTCTTTTGGTCAGCTTCAAACTTTAAAAGCCCAAATGGAAACGGATCTTTCTGCAAGAGCTGCCGCTTCTGATAAGCAGGCCCTAGACGCAAATTCCCAGCTTGTCACTCTTGCACAACAAGTCGAAGAGCTTAATCAAAAGCTTCAAGCGCTTAATGCAGCCCTTCAAGCGACGGAAGGAATCTCCGCTCAACAACAGCTCACTATTGAAGATTTGGATAAAAAACTTGCGGCAGCCCTTGCTCAAAAAGTAGAAGACCTTGAAAAATATCGGTCTGAGTTTTTTGGAAAACTCAAGGAACTCTTAGCCAATCGTTCCGATGTGCGCATTGTAGGGGATCGCTTTGTATTTCAATCAGAAGTTCTGTTTCCCTCAGCGTCCGCAACCTTGGAAAAGGAAGGGGCGAAAAAACTCAAGCAACTCGCTGAAACTTTGAAGGAAATTGCCGCAAAAATGCCACCTGACCTTCAATGGGTTTTGCGGGTCGATGGGCATACGGACAACAAACCTATTCATACGGATAAATTTGACTCTAACTGGGAGCTTTCATCAGCGCGTGCCATTTCTGTCATAAAGTTTCTTATAAAAGAAGGCATCCCCCCTCAGCACTTGGCGGCAGCTGGCTTTGGGGAATTTCATCCCCTTGAAAAAGGGGCAGAAGACGCCCGCAATCGACGCATCGAACTAAAATTAGATCAAAGGTAAAATATGGAAAATTTTTCTGCAAACGTGATTAATGCCGCACATGTTCCTTCTAAAGGAACCCTCGCTTTTAGCAGTGACCATGGGGGATACGAGTTTAAGGAATTCTTAAAAAACTCTGCCCAAGAGTGGGGCTATACAATTATTGATTGTGGAACGCATTCGAGCGATTCTGTCGACTATCCTGACTATATCGAGCCTGTTGTACAAGAAGTCTTAAAAGGAGCTCAAGGCGTCATGATTTGTGGAAGTGGCATTGGTATGAGTATTGGCGCCAATCGTTTCAACGGAATTAGAGCGGCTCTGTGTATGAATAACCAGATGGCACAATTGGCACGCGCCCATAATGATGCGAACGTCCTGGTTCTTGGAGAGCGCCTTATGAGCAAAGAGCAAGCTTTGTCTTGCCTGGACACCTTTCTCAACAACACGTTTGAAGGAGGGCGTCACACCCGACGTGTACAAAAGTTGGATGAATTAGTATGACAGATTTACCTACTTATCTCATCCTCAATGATTCTAACCAAGAAAGCATTGATACTTTACGTGCTCTTGCAGAGCCCCTTACTTTTCCTCTTTCACAAGAAGATAAAAAATTCATTCAAATTCTTTCTGACAAATTTGATGCAGAAAACAACTGTGCCGGCTTAGCTGCTCCCCAAATTGGATTTAGGAAGCAAATTATTGTCTTTGCAGTTTCTGACGATCCTAACCTCAAAAAATGGAGGCCTGACCTTATTCAGACAATGCCTAAAACCATATGGATTAATCCTACTTATGAAGCAGTAGGAGAAGAAACACACACAGATTACGAAGGGTGCTTTTCTGTCAACCATGTCACTGGCCCTGTGGCACGCTTTAGGAAAATACGGTACTCTGCGTATACTTTAGAAGGAATACATGTCGAGGGTACAGCGGAAGGTTTCCTTGCTCGAATAATTCAACATGAAATTGATCACCTCCACGGACATTGTTTTATTGATTATGTTTCAGAGCATGAACTTCTTCCTATTGAGGAATACCGTGAAAGACGCAGAAAATTAATGGGAGCATAATCTTTTTTAGAAAAGGGTGTTACAAAAATCTACTCGGCTATAGGCAAAAAATAGGGAAAATTGAATCTTGATTGGTCATTTCCACTAAAAACGTGACAATCCTCTCAAATATTGATACAACTTAATAAGAATAGAGAAATATTGAGGGTATTGCAAAAATTCGCCCCCTCTTGTCATCCCCAAACGATCATTGTCATGCTGAACTCGTTTCAGCATCTTGTTGTCAACGAGATCCCGAAACAAGTTCGGGATGACAACCGAGGGGATGACAAACCGGGAAATAATTCTACAATATTCTCTGTTATTAAAATAATTAGGTTTTAAAATATGCAATTAGATCCAAATAAATTATACTTTCTCCCCTTGGGTGGGTCTGGGGAGATCGGCATGAATCTCAACCTCTATCACACACAAGGAAAATGGTTGATGGTCGATCTAGGGGTGACGTTTGATCAAACTCCTGGCGTTGAGGTCCTTATGCCTGATCCTCAATTTATTGAAGAACATACCCAGAATTTGGTGGGGATTGTCCTGACCCATGCCCATGAAGATCACATTGGGGCCGTTCCCCATCTCTGGCCACGCTTAAGATGTCCTATTTTTGCGACGCCTTTTACAGCCGAGCTTGTGCGTCATAAGCTCAAAGAAGCGGGTTTAAATCCCCCTCTGCATGACATTCCGCTTGGGGGAGGAGTGGATATTGGTCCTTTTACTGTTGATTTTATTCGCTTAACCCATTCAATTCCAGAACCCAATGCATTGGCTATCAGAACCGCTGCAGGAACCGTTGTCCATACAGGGGACTGGAAAATTGACCCTGATCCTTTGATTGGGGATGTAACCGACGTGACGGCTTTAAAAAAGCTGGGGGATGAGGGGGTGTTGGCCCTTGTGTGTGATTCCACGAACGTTTTTGTGGAGGGGAGATCTGGTTCTGAAGGAGTCATCCGACAAAAACTGATTGATCTTATTGGAAAATTTCCTGGGAAACGGGTGGTGGTTGCTTGTTTCGCGTCTAACGTCGCTCGTGTTGCTAGTTGTGCGGAAGCAGCCATGGCGCATGGACGCTTCGTGGGCCTTGTAGGTCGCTCCCTCCATCGCGTCGATGAGGTGGCTCGAAAACTTAATTATTTTAAGAAATATCCTCCTTTTCTTAATCACCATGATGCGGGCTTTCTAGAGCGTCATGAAGCTCTCTTGATTTCCACAGGAAGCCAGGGAGAACAACGGGCAGCTCTTCTGCGCATTGCAAAGGGCGAAGATAAGCATATTGCTCTTGAAGAAGGCGACGTTGTGATTTTCTCTTCTCGTCAAATTCCAGGGAACGAAAAAGCCATATCTGCTTTACAAAATCTGCTCGTTCGTAAAGGCATTCAAGTGATTACCGCAGATGAGGAAGAGGTACATGTCTCCGGCCACCCTTGCCGTGAAGAGTTATTAGATATGTACTCTTGGGTCCGCCCTAAGATTGTAGTTCCTGTGCACGGAGAGGACCACCACATTCTTGAGCAGTCTCACTTGGCCTTGAGCCATAAAGTTCCTTACACAATTACTCCCCGAAATGGTGACCTCATCGAACTCACGGAGAAGGGTCCCAAACTTATAGATCAAGTTCCGTCTGGACGTTTAGCTCTTGATGGAAAACGGCTCATTTCTTCAAAAGGTACGGTGATGAATGACCGCCATCGTCTTATGAGCACAGGGCATGCCATTGTGACGTTGGTTTTAAAGGGAGCGAAGTCTTTCAAACAACCTCCGTCCGTTCTTTTAGTGGGAGTTACGGAAGGAGAGCACTTAGAGACTCTCTCCTCTCAATGTATTGGTGCCATTGAAGAGGGATTTCTTGCTCTTCCTCTCGAAGATCGTGAAGAGGATGAAAAAGTTGCCGAAATGGCGCGCATCGCTACACGACGAACGCTCTCAAATTATTATGGAAAGAAAACCTTAACCCATGTGCAAGTGATTCGGGTTTAATACTTCTCTTTAATGGGGATAATGATAAGGCATGACACCACAAGAGAAAGGATGATTGAGCTAAAGGCAAATGTATATTCTGGGACTGAATAAGCCCGTACCCCATTAGCAAATCCTCCTTGCCATGCATAATCTAAAAGCCATCCGATAAAAGGCATAAAAATCACACCACTCAGCATACACATCATGTTGTGAAAGCCACCTGCTGTCGCACTGGCTGACAAGGGATTCAAGCTGCATGTCATTGAAAATGCCAAGAACTGGCCGCCTAAAAACACTCCAGTCAAAAACAAACACCCCACTAAAAGCCAGAGTGGCATACCTGGCACATAAAAAATAGCGGATAGAAAAAGAAGGGCCCCAAAAGCTGAAATAAAGACAGTAGGCTTATAAGCATTAAGAAAATTACACAAAAAAGGAAACAAAGGTGACCCTAAACCAAGGCCCACAAGCATTGCTGAATTGATAGTAGCAGCTGTCGGTTTGTCTAAGTTGTAAGCCGCCATTAAATAAGGGGTGCCCCAAAGATCTGTAAATCCAGACAAAGGTACATACATAAGTAATCCATAGGCAGCAATGAGCCAGCTTTGAGGCTTACGTATGACTTCAATGATGCTTGTTAAAAGACCAGATTGAGGAAGATGAACTTCCCTATCTCCATGACTTTTAAGGATCTCTCGTTCTAATATGTCTGGTGGGGTATCTCGAACAATGCTCCAAGCAAGGGCTGCCAGAGCGAATCCCAGAAAAGCTACAAGCCACATAGCGTGACGCCAACCATAGGCTCCAACTAACCACGCCAAAGGATAGCCAGCTGAAACGCCACCAACTGTTCCAAGAGCAACAGTCAAACCAATAATCAGGGGCAATCTGTGTGAAGGAAACCACAAGGTTCCGAGTTTGAGGCAACTCAGAAAACCCATAGCCGAACCAACACCAATAAGAGCTCTTCCAAAAGCGGCAACATAAATAGAATCTGCCATTGAAAAGAGTAACGTTCCAAGACTGCAGACGATAGCAGCAAATGTGAGGACGCGCCGTGGTTTAAAGTAATCCATCAAGGATCCACCAGGGACTTGAAATGCAGAATAAGTGTTGTAATAAAAACCTGATAAAATTCCTAAAGAACATGCTCCCACTTGAAAAGAAACCATAAGGTCATCTGCCATAACATTCGGAGAGCCCCGGAGCATAAACTGATAACAATAAAAGAGAGCGGCACACCCCCAAATTAACCAGCTTTTTGAAAAATTTAATTCACCTGTTTTTAGAGGTTGCTTAGATTTTAGTGATGATGAAACCATGATAAATTCTCTTATTTCTTGCTCTAAAAAATTTAACTTTAGAGGGGCTTCCATGTGAGGTCAATTATGAATGTTCTTTAGTTAAAGAAATCTTAAAATTTTATATATAATTTATGATTTCTGTGACATGCACCTTTTTGTCAACACCGAGAGGTGCACTATAAAAAATAAGGAATCTACTTCTGAAATGTGGTATGATTATCTTAAAATGATATGAAGAATGAAAAAAAATTAGATCTAGAAATGATAAAAAAGACAGAAGACCTCAATGCAGTCCACGGAGATGTCACAAACCTTCAAGAGTTTTGGGAGGCAGATGCTGCGGTTGCTCGTATCACTGAAATTTATAAGAAAAATACGGCTCTTATTCGCAATTCTCTCCTTAACATTGCCGAGTCAAAAGCCTTGCCTAAAAAGCTTCCAAACCTAAGCAGCGCGACCTATCCTTATTTGGGAATCAAAGTAACACGGCAAAATTTAAATGTGGATGATCGTATTGCCTTTGGAGCTGTTCTAGAAGCCGGCACTTATGGAACAACGCTGACTCGCCCTGATATTTTTCAGAGCTATTATCAAAAACAAATTGAGCTGCTTTTAAACCATCATCACGTTCCGGTTATGGTGGGAGAGAGTAATTGGCCCATCCCCCTTCCTTTTGTCGAGGAGTGGGATTCTGTGGGATTCCAGCCTGAGAAATTTTGGCAAAGCCCCATTGAATTTGCTCTTCCTAATCTTAGCGTTGTCGATGACAGCATTGTTAATGGGACTTATACGGTTAGAAAGGGTCATCCCCTTCCTCTTGCCCTTTTTACAGCTGAGCGGGTAGATTTTTCCTTAGGACGCCTTCACCATTATTGCGGTACATCCGCAACGCATTTTCAACACTTTATTCTTCTTACAAACTATCAACGCTATGTGGATAAATTCATAGCATATGCCCACAAATGCCTTGAAGAGAGCGAAGACTATACCGCTTTTGTTGAACCCGGTGATCACATAACGTCAAATCCTCGAGAGGGCTCTCCCCAAACAACAGAGAGGGCTTCTGCACTCCCTCAAATGCCCGCCTATCATTTAAAAAAGAAAGGCAATAGGGGCATTACTTTTATTAACATTGGAATTGGCCCCAGCAATGCCAAAACAATCACAGATCACTTAGCTGTCTTGCGCCCCCACTGTTGGCTTATGCTAGGTCATTGCGCGGGATTGCGGCGCAGCCAACGACTTGGAGATTATGTGTTGGCACACGCTTATGTCAGAGAAGATCAAGTATTAAACCATGATCTTCCTCCTTGGGTTCCCATTCCTCCTATTGCGGAAATTCAAGTAGCTCTCCACCAAGCTGTTGCCAATATAACGGGTGAAGAGGGCACTAACTTAAAAGGACGGATGCGGACAGGAACGGTCGTCACAACCGACAACCGCAATTGGGAGCTGCGCTCTCAAGAACTCATGGAGCGTTTTCGACAAAGCCGTGCCATTGCCTTAGACATGGAATCAGCCACTGTTGCTGCTAATGGCTTTCGAATGCGCGTTCCTTACGGAACTTTATTGTGTATTTCAGACAAACCAATCCATGGAGAATTAAAACTTCGCGGAATGGCTCATAATTTTTATCGAGAAAGCATTGATCAACATCTGCATATTGGTATTGAAACCATTCGCATTCTTGAAGAAGAACTTAACAAAGGTGATTTAGTTATTCATTCACGAAAGCTTCGCAGTTTTGATGACCCACCTTTGCGTTAATTTAAGCCGGATTTGCAACAAGTTTAGGGGCTTTTATGGTCTTTTTCCCTAAAATAATAACATTTCCTAAGAGAATAAGTCCAATTCCTGTAAGAATGCGTAAGTCCCACACAAAATTTTCAAAAAAAGTTGAGAGGATTAAAGAGATCACTGGGGTAACGACAAGGGCGTAAGCGGCACTGCTAGCACCGATACGCCCCAAAAGAGTAAAATAACATCCATAGGCTACGATTGAAGCAAAAATAGCTAAGTAAAGTGAAGAAAGAATATAGGAAAAAGAGAAGTCAACTTGCAGAGGGGTGCCTTTTAAAAAGAGAATGCCTAGCATCCATAAAGTCCCATAGCCCATTCCATAGGCGTTACTCTCTGTTACAGGAATGTTTGCCTTTTGATTCCGTATAGAAATTATATTCCCAAAAGAAGCGAGAAGCCCAGCGGCAAGGCTTAAAAGAATTCCTAAAAGAGTTTTACTTCCGATATCCAAGATGACAATAGATGGCCAAAAAATTGTGGTAATGCCAGTTATTCCGCTTAAAGCTCCCATAAGGAGAGGAAAAGTCAGGGGAGTTCTGTAGAAAATAGCTGAATTAATGATATTAAAGACCAGCACAATAGAAAATCCTATGGCATTCAAGCCACTCGGAATATAGTAGCTAGCTTCATAGCAAGCGGCTTGGGCCAGAGAAAATAAAACAAGTCCTTGAGCTGCAAAGAAAAGATGATTCTTCCAAGAAAATCTGAGGTTATAGCGCTTAAAAAAACACCAACCAAACATAAGGATGGAGGCCAGTCCAAGGCGATAGAAAACAGAGACATCAATAGGAACGCTTCCCAATTGATAGGTAATGGCAAGCCAACTTGAACCCCAAATCCCTACTGTTATGCAATATAATAAAAAATTCATTAGAATACTCAATAATATATCTAATTAGCTTTCATATAAAAAGAGAGGGGTTGATTTCAACCCCTCCGGTTAATTCTCAAAAAATTGAGGACTATCTTTCCCTATTCCCGGTCAAACCGTTTGCGGGCGAGCTTACGGGCTCTACGTATAGCTTCGGCTGACTCACGGGCTTTGCGTTCGGAAGGTTTTTCATAATGCCGACGCAGCTTCATTTCTCGAAAAATACCTTCACGTTGCATTTTTTTCTTGAGTACGCGAAGCGCTTGATCAACATTGTTATCACGGACAATAACTTGCATGAATTTTTAGACACCTCCTTCCAAAATTAAACTAGGGGTTAAACAGATCAGGCACTATAGTATACGAAATAACTTAAGAAAAGGGAAAAATATGGAAGAGAGAGAAGACCTTAAAAGAAAAATCCTAGATCGAGCCCTTCTCCATGTTCCTTTTGAATCCTGGTCTGCAGGGCTTTTAGAACGGGCGGCTGTTGAAGTTGGCCTTGATTCTTCCTATGGATGGCGCCTTTTTCCAAAAGGCCCTTTGGAAGCTGTTTCTTTATGGGGCCATCTTTTAGATCAAAATATGTTGGCAGCTCTTCCTTCTCCCCACGATATGCGTGTGAGAGACCGGATTAGCTTGAGCGTTAAAACACGCCTGAACCTCCTTATTCCTCATCGAGAAGCTGCTCTCAAAACCACCTTTTATCTAGCGCGCCCTTCTCACTTGGGAGAAGCCACCCGTCTTCTTTATCAAACAGTGAACGAAATCTGGTATTATGCAGGAGATACCTCTACAGATTATAATTTTTATACAAAACGGGCTCTTTTAGCCTGGGTCTATAGCTCAACATTTGTCTATTGGCTGCGAGATACATCTGATGATTATGAAAAAACATGGACTTTCCTCGATCGCCGCATTGGAGAAGTCTTAAACTTTCCAAAGATGTTTCAATTTCCCTGGAAAAAACGGCATGGCTAAACGTTCAACTTTTTTGTCTCTGCCGTTCCTTGCTGTCATCCTGAACTCGTTTCAGGATCTTATTAACAACGAGATCCCGAAACACCTTCGGGATGACACTTTGAGCAAACGGCATGGCTAAACGCCTGGAACGAGACTTCTTTAACCGCCCTACCCTCACCGTTGCCCAAGAGCTTCTAGGAAAAATCATGGTCTTTGGGGGCGCTGGCGGGATCATTACGGAAACAGAAGCCTATATTGGACAAAACGATCCAGCTTGCCATGCGGCTCGTGGAAAAACGCCGCGCAATGCAGTTATGTTTGGCCCTGCTGGATTTAGCTATGTGTACTTCATTTATGGTATGTACCATTGCCTTAATTTCGTGACAGAAGAGGATGGCGTCCCTGCGGCCGTTCTGATTCGAGGGCTTCAGCTTATAGAGCCCTCCCCTCTTCTTCTCAATGGTCCTGGTAAGCTGTGCCGCCATTTGGGGATTACGCGAGGCCATAGTGGGATTGACCTTATAAACCACGAGGCTTTTCTTGTGAAAAACTCTCCCTTTAGCCCTTCTTTTGAAGCCACACCACGCATTGGTATTACGAAGGGGCAGGATAAACTGTGGCGGTTTGTGGTGGCAAAAAAGTCTCTATCTTTAAAGGGATGAGAATGATAAAATGGAAGCTATTATTTTCATTAAATCGGTAGAAAATTTATGGTTAAATTCTTAAAAATTTATGCAATCCTGCTTCAATTTTTCCTTTGTGGCTTTAATAGTTATGCTATGGATATGGAGGTCGATGAATCCCGATCTCCAGTGTTGAGGGTTCCTAGCGCACCTGATATGGACAACATATTCGAAGAATTGAAGAGTTCATTAAGAACATATTTAGAAGTAAACCATCCTCGCTCAGACCTTGAAGATGCAGCAAAACAGTTGGCCAAAAAAGATTTTTGTTTGAGAGAAGAAGATAGGGAAGAAGATAGCTGGTTAAATACTTATGCCTATCAGTATCTTTTTTGGAACCACTATAAAGATAATAATGTGCTCAGGTGGCTTACAAGTAAGGGGTTTTATTTGGCTGAACTGATGACCTCCTTGAAGGAGGATTCTGAGGAGGTGAGTTCCTTCGAGCTTCTGCCTGATGAGAAAACTCCCCCAGACACAAAGAGTGTTTTTAAAAAAATTTCTATAACGTTACGAAATATTCCAAAATTAGTAGCCTGCGTCGGACATGACCCATCGTTGCTCACAGAAGCATTTATGAGCATCACAAGTCATGCTGAAGAAGAGCTTCCATTGATGGATATCACAATAGCATTGAATGAGATCAGCACGTACGCTCAAGGAACCCTCTCTCACTGTTATACAGAGCTTTTAAAAATAGGAAACAGTCAATTTATTTTACTCTGGCAAAAGAATTCCTCCTTCCTTGCGGGATTATCGCCATCTAAAGCCCTAGAGCTCTATAAAAAAGCACAATTGTCCTATAGAGCGCAGTTTGGAGCGGTCCACACAGGTCAATGTCAAGTTTCTTTCTCTACGCCTCATCTAAAAACCACGAGTGAGTGGGATCACTCCTCTTGGGATAGTCGTCTGGGAAGAGTTTTTGATGGTGACACTATCACTGACTCTCAGGAGAGGAAAAAGGCTGAAACCCAATGGAAAGAGCTTTTGAAGATGGGGGATTCATTTGTTGCCTGGCAATTAGCTAAATCCTTTTTTCACAGTGATCGTGTACATGACAAAGAAAAAGCAACGTATTATTTTGGAAAATATAAAACACTTGCTCCTCATTTGCCCTTTGGAACTCTTGAAGACATAGCTGTTGAACGTCGCTCCTGTATAGGTTCATAGCCCTGAAATACGCAGCTTCATCTCCTTTTCGTAAAAGAGGTCTTCTTGGCTCTCTTTTTTTAACCTCTTCCTTCCCTTTGAATTTTCTTGAAAAAGAAAACTAGCAATTGCTGTGATGAATTGTTATATGAAAAGCAGAAGACATTTTCGAGGGGGCAAGGATCTAATCTATGACGGAATTATCTACAGTTCTGCCGAATGTGAGTGCAAGATCCGGGCTGTGGGCTAAATGGAGTGATCCCGCCATACGCGGCGCTCTGTTTAAGGTCTGTTCATGCTTGTGTTTTTCTGGAATTAACGGATTTGTACGCTATCTCGCCCTCACCGCTCAAGAAACAGGAGCAACGCCTTTGCCTGCGCCTGAAATTGCCTTCTTTGAAGCACTTTTTGGCCTTCTTTTCATTCTTCCTTGGCTTTTATCCACAGGAAAATCAGCCTTCCAAACCAACAACTCGTTTTGGCTTAATGCGGCTCGCGCTTGCGCCTCTTCTATGGGGATTGTCTTGTGGTTTACGGGTCTTTCAAAAATGCCAATTGTTCAAGTTGTAGCCTTTAAATATGCAGCTCCTCTTTTTACCGTGTTAGGGGCTAAGATTTTCCTTGGGGAAAAGTGTGGCTGGGCACGTGCTCTTGCTATTGGAACGGCGATTTCAGGGGCTCTTCTTATTACAGGACACGAATTTTTTGAGGGGAAAGCCCCCTGGACAGAGGTAGGTCTTTTGGCTCTTTTCCCTATGGGTGCCAGCGCGTGCTTAGTGACCTCAACAGTTCTTGGAAAAAAACAAATTCAAAAGGATACACCCCAAACGGTTTGCCTTTACCTTTTGCTTTTCTCTCTGCCAATTTTAGGGTTAGCTTCTAGCTTTCAATGGGTGCCACTCGTGGCATGGCAATGGCCGTATCTTATGATCATGGGTGGATTCTTAGCGGGAGCATTCATCTTCTTGCAACATGCGTATGTTATTGCGGATGTGACGTATCTTGTTCCTATGAGTTTCACGCGTCTTATCGCGGGGGCCGCCCTTGGCATGATTTTCTTTAACGAATGGCCAACCAGCTGGACGTTTTTGGGATCCTTTTTTATTCTTATTGCCACGGTTAGCCTTTGTAAACATGAGGTTCAGCATATGAAAGCCAAGAAACCTCTTGCCGCAGCTGCATGAAACCCCTTCTTGTTTCTTTTTGGAAAACCTCCCCACACTTTAGAGGGGCGTTTTGGAAGATTTCTTCTTTTCTTTGTTTTTCCGGAATTAATGGAATTGTTCGTTACCTCTCCCAAACCGCCGAAGCCATAAGCCAAACACCCCTGCCCGCCTATGAGGTGGCTTTCTTTCAGAATTTGCTAGGGCTTATTTTTCTGATCCCCTGGATTATTCAAAATGGCCCTGAGTCCTTAAAAACCCGTTATCCTACCTTACAGATCTGTCGTATCGCTCTCTCTGTCATTGGGGTTGTTTTGTGGTATATTTCTTTAAGCTACATGCCATTGGCTCAAGCTGTTGCCTTAATGTTTTTAGGTCCCCTCATTACTCTCTTAGGTGCTAAGCTTTTTCTAAAGGAAACCATTAGTCGTGAACGATCTCTTGCAATTTTGGTGGGCTTTGTGGGAGGTGGAATCATTTCCCATACAACCTTTATGATGGGGGCTTTCAGCCTTGTAGCGCTTCTTCCTATACTCGCTGCAACTTGTTTTTCAGGCGCAACTCTTATGGTGCGTCGTTTGACGAAAGAAGATTCTCCTCAGTTGATTGTGGTTTACCTTCTCCTCTTTATGGCGCCCCTCCTTTTTATCCCCACCCTTTTGTACGGTGTGTGGCCAGCGACATGGCAATGGCCTTGGCTTTTGATAATGGGAGGCCTTGCAGCAAGTGCCCACTTATGTTTAAGCAAAGCCTACGCCTCCGCTGAGGTGAGCTATCTCATTCCCTATGGCTTTACCAAATGGTTTGCCAGTGCACTCATT
>JACPNY010000058.1 GCA_016185255.1 Pseudomonadota bacterium | reverse complement strand
CGATTCGTGAAGGCGGCCGAACCGTTGGTGCGGGCGTTGTAGCGAAAATTTTGAAGTAAGAAATCAGTGATGCAGTGTAACAGTATAGCAGTATTCAGAAACTTTCTGGCTCCTGCTCCACTGACCACTGCTACACCGATACACTGAGGTAAAGATGAGTGAAAACCAAAATATACGCATACGTCTTCGGGCCTATGACTATCGTGTCCTAGATCAGTCGACGAGTGAGATTGTCAATACAGCGAAAAGAACAGGGGCAAAAGTATGCGGTCCTATTCCACTTCCGACTGATATTGCAAAATATACGGTCTTGCGCTCACCGCATATTGATAAAAAATCTCGTGAACAGTTCGAAATGCGAACCCACAAACGACTTTTGGACATTACTGAATGGTCACCTCAGACGGTTGATGCTTTGATGAAGCTAGATCTTCCGGCGGGTGTTGATGTTGAAATTAAACTCTAGGGAATGGATGCCATGCGAACAGGTTTGATCGCGGAAAAATTGGGAATGACCCGTCTTTTGACAGAAAAAGGAGAGCACATTCCGATGACTCTTCTGAAAGTAGATAACTGTCAAGTAGTGGGAACTAAGGTTGCTGAAAAAGACGGCTATACGGCAGTGCAATTAGGTGTGGGTGTCGCAAAGGTAAAGCGCGTCTCAAAAGCCATGCGGGGCCATTTTGCAAAGGCAAAGGTAGAACCAAAGCGCAAGCTTGTTGAATTTCGTGTTTCAGATGATGCTCTTTTAAAGATGGGTGATCAATTGACTGTTGATCATTTTCTGATGGGGCAATATGTAGATGTTACAGGAACATCTATTGGTAAGGGATTTGCGGGTGTTATGAAACGTCACAACTTTGGCGGTCTGCGCGCAAGCCATGGTGTTTCTGTGTCTCACCGAAGTCACGGATCTACGGGACAACGTCAAGATCCAGGAAAAGTCTTTAAAGGCAAGAAGATGGCGGGTCATTTAGGAAACGAGCAAGTGACTGTGCAAAATTTAGAGATTGTTTTGACGGATCCAGAGAAAGGTCTCTTGGGCATTCGAGGAGCTATTCCAGGAAATCCTGGGGGGTATGTTCTTATTCGAGATGCTGTCAAGAAAAAGGCTCCTAAAGGTATTCCTTATCCGGCTGCTCTTGTCAAAGGAACTGCGTCTGTGAAAGAAGAGCCGCCGGTCCTCGAATCAGCTCCAACTGTTGAGGCAGAGTAAGATGAAGTATGAAATTCGAAATTTCGAGAATAAAAAAGTAGGTGAAGTTCAACTTACTCCTGAAATATTTTCGGCCCCCTTACGTCAAGATATTTTAGCACGTATGGTTCATTGGCAGCTTGCAAAGCGCAGATCTGGGACCCATTCCACAAAAGGAGTGAGTGAGATCAGTGGCACAACGAAAAAACCATGGCGCCAAAAGGGAACAGGACGAGCACGTGCGGGAAGCTTGCGCTCTCCTCAATTTCGAGGAGGAGCTACAATTTTTGGACCTCTTCCGCGGGACCATGGCTACAAGCTTCCTAAGAAGATACGTGAGCTTGCCTTAAAAACGGCGCTTTCAAGTAAAGTGGCGAGTGGAGCCCTTTTAATTGTTGATTCCTTGAATGCAGGGACGCACAAAACAAAGGAACTTGAGAAAAAATTTAAGACCCTCGGTTTGCGTTCGGCCTTGATTATTGATGGAATCGAGGTTAATAAAGACTTTGCGCTTGCGGCAGCTAATCTTCCCATGATTGACGTTCTTCCTCAACAAGGGATCAACGTTTATGATATTCTTCGTCATGAGCATTTGGTGTTGACAAAAGCTGCTATTGAAAACTTAGAAAGTAGACTAAAATGAGTAACGTATGTCTTGCTAAAGAGCGGTTATATAAAGTGATTACCTCACCGATCGTGACAGAGAAATCAACGGCGTTGAGTGAACATAATAAAGTCACTTTCAATGTAACTTTGGATGCGACAAAACCTGAAATCAAACTAGCTGTGGAAGAGCTTTTCAAAGTTCAGGTCAAATCCGTCAATACGCTTCGTGTGAAAGGCAAGACAAAGAGGTTTAAGGGAATTCGTGGTCAGAGAGGCGATCGCAAGAAAGCGATTGTGACTTTGGCAGAAGGCAATTCAATTGATATGGCATCAGGATTATAAAAATGAGTTTAAAGCATTATAACCCAGTCAATGCGTCCCAACGAGGTCTAATTCTCATAGATCGGAGTGAGCTTTGGAAGGGAGGCCCCGTCAAATCTTTGACAGAGGGCTTGCGCAAAACCGGGGGGCGGAACAATGTGGGGCGGATCACAACCCGTCATATTGGAGGCGGTCATAAGCAACGCTATCGTTTGATTGATTTTAAGCGAACAAAAAGAGATGTTCCCGCCCTGATTGAACGGTTAGAATATGATCCAAATCGTACAGCTTTTATTGCTCTTCTGAAATATACAGATGGAGAACAAGCGTATATTTTAGCTCCACAACGTCTTGCGGTGGGGGATCAAGTTATCGCTTCTGAAAAAGCCGATATCAAACCTGGCAATGCCATGCCCTTGAAAAATATGCCTGTTGGAACAATTGTTCACAATGTGGAAATGAAACCAGGCAAAGGTGGACAACTTGCACGATCTGCAGGAACCTATATTCAACTTGTTGGACGAGATGGCCCATCGGCGATTCTAAAGCTGTCCTCAGGAGAAGTGCGTAAGATCAGCAGTGATTGTATGGCAACGGTAGGGGCGCTCTCTAATCCTGACCAGAAAAACATTAATCTTGCGAAAGCAGGACGTAAGCGTTGGCTAGGTGTAAGACCAAGTGTTCGAGGAGTTGCGATGAACCCAATTGACCACCCTCATGGGGGAGGTGAAGGGCGTACATCTGGTGGACGTCATCCTTGTACACCTTGGGGTAAGCCAACAAAAGGAAAGAAAACACGCAACCGCAAAAAGGCTTCGAGTAGCCAGATTGTTCGGCGGCGGAAGTAGAGATTGTAAAGAGGAGCAAGGTTAAGTGGCACGTTCAATTTGGAAAGGACCTTTCGTTGATGGGTATTTGCTTAAAAAAGCAGATGCAAGTCGCGAATCAGGTCGTAAGGAAGTCATTAAATCATGGTCGCGCAGATCGACCATTTTGCCTCAGTTTGTAGGCCTTACTTTTGGGGTGTACAATGGGCAAAAATTTATTCCCGTGCTTGTGACTGAAAATATGGTTGGCCATAAATTTGGGGAGTTTTCTCCCACTCGAACTTATTATGGGCATTCCGCAGATAAAAAGGCGAAAAGAGGATAATCATGTCGAAGCCAAAAACACCACGACAGCTCCCTGATTATTCAGCAATAGCAAATTTGCGTATGTTGCGGGTAAGTCCGCGCAAATTGAACTTGGTTGCGCAGATGATTAGAGGACAAAAAGTTGACAAGGCTATAAATGCTCTTACTTTTTCTCCGAAAAGAATTGCAATTGACGTGAAAAAGACATTATTGTCAGCCATAGCTAATGCAGAAAACAATCATGGTCTCGACATTGACAACCTTTATGTGTCTGAGGCTACGGTAGGAAAAGCTTTAGTTATGAAAAGATTAGATATTAGAGGACGAAGTAAGACGGGGCGTATTAAAAAAGCCTTTAGTCATCTTCGTATTATCGTAAGTGAAATTGGAGACGTTGCGTAATGGGTCAAAAAGTCAATCCGATAGGTCTGCGCATTGGGATTAACCGTACATGGGATTCCCGGTGGTTTGCGCGTCATGATTACGCAAATCTTCTTCATCAAGATTTGAAGTTGAGAAAATATATTCAGGATCGGCTTTCTCAAGCTGGTGTTTCTAAGATTGTCGTGGAACGCCCTGCTAAAAAAGCACGAGTTACAATTCATACGGCGCGCCCCGGAATCGTTATTGGTAAAAAGGGTGCTGATATTGAGAAATTGAAAGCTGAGCTTTCCAAAATTGCGGGGACTGAAGTCAGCCTTAACATTTTGGAAATTCGCAAGCCCGAACTGGATGCGGTGTTGGCTGCTGAATCTATTGCGCAGCAGCTAGAGCGTCGTGTAACTTTTCGGCGTGCTATGAAGCGTGCGATGCAAGCTGCGATGAAATTAGGAGCAAAAGGCATTCGGGTTAATGTAAGCGGACGTCTCGGAGGATCTGAAATCGCACGCATGGAGTGGTATCGGGATGGGCAAGTTCCTTTGCAAAGTTTGCGTGCAGATATAGATTATGGAGAAGCAGTTGCCAAAACAACTTACGGAACCATTGGGATAAAAGTCTGGATTTATAAGGGCGATATTATGGAACATGATCCGATGGCATTTGATAAGCGCAGCGCCCTTCATACAGTTAATCGAACGGCGAGTTGAGAAGGATTGTTGACCCATGTTAGCCCCTAAAAAAACAAAATTTAGAAAAGCCTTTAAAGGACGCATTCATGGAAATGCAAAAGGTGGGACGAGCTTAAACTTTGGCGCTTTTGGATTGAAGGCGATTGCGCCAGAGCGTGTCACAGCGCGGCAAATTGAAGCAGCGCGTCGAGCTATTACGCGTCACATTAAGCGGGCGGGCCGAGTGTGGATTCGGATTTTTCCTGATGTGCCCGTCTCTACAAAACCTGCGGAAGTTCGTATGGGAAGTGGAAAAGGATCACCCGAATTTTGGGCCTGTCGTGTTTATCCAGGGCGGGTTATGTTCGAGCTTGATGGTGTGCCAGAGGCGCTTGCGCGAGAAGCCTTTGAATTGGCGGCTGCAAAGCTTCCGTTGGCAACAAAATTTATCTCCCGCGAAACAAGGGGAATTGAGTAATGAAGTGGATAGATGTTAAGCAGATGGATGACACTGCTTTAAAGGCAAAAGTTATTGAATTAAGGAAAGAGTTAATGGGTCTTCGTTTTCAACGTGTGACGAGTCAAATGGAAAAACCCCATCAGTTTCGTGTTGCACGGCGCACTATTGCACGCATTAAGACGTTGTTAAATCAACGTACGAAGACAGTTTGAGGAGTTGTAAATGCCAAAACGTGTTTTAAAAGGAACTGTAGTCAGCGCAAAATGCGATAAAACAGTTACGGTTCAGGTTGAACGCCGTATAAAGCATCCGCTCTATCATAAGTTTATGACGCGTTCTAAAAAGTTCACGGCTCATGATGAAGCCAATCGCTTTAAGGAAGGCGATGTGGTGAGTATTCAAGAGTGCAAACCACATTCTAAAATGAAAACGTGGGAAGTGGTTAATAGTAGTGATTAGAAATTCTAATGCCTAATTGCTAGTAACTAGAAAAAAAGGAAGTAAGATATGATTCAGATGCAAACCAACCTGAAGGTAGCCGATAATTCCGGTGCTCGTCGGGTGCAGTGCATCAAAGTTCTGGGTGGTTCAAAACGTAAAACTGCTTCAGTTGGTGATGTAATTGTTGTCTCTGTGAAAGATGCGATCCCCCGGGGGCGTGTTAAAAAAGGAGATGTTCGTCGCGCAGTAATTGTGCGAACGGCTAAGGAAATTCGTCGTGTGGATGGAACAGCCATTCGGTTTGATGACAACGCAGCTGTATTGATCAATCAACAGGGGGAACCCATTGGAACCCGTATCTTTGGTCCGGTTACCCGTGAATTGCGTGGAAAAGATTTTATGAAGATTATTTCCCTTGCTCCGGAGGTTCTTTAATGGCACAGAAATTTCGTATTAAGAAAGGTGACACGGTTTGTGTCATATCTGGTAAAGACAAGGGTAAGTCTGGACAAGTTTTGAAGTTGCTTCGTGAGGACTGTCGTCTTGTTGTTCAAGGGGTTAATCTTGTAAAGAAGCATCAGAAGCAAACAGTCTCTCAGGAAGGAGGGGTTGTCCAGAAAGAAGCTTCACTCCACATTTCCAATGTGGCTCATGTGGATCCGGTTTCTAAAAAACCAACCCGTGTTGGATATAAGTTTCTTAAAGATGGGCGTAAGGTCCGTGTGGCCAAACGATCTGGTGAGACGATTGAGTAAGGTAGAATGACGATGGCACGATTAAAGGATCACTACGAAAAGGTTGTTAAACCTGCTCTGGTAAAAGAAATGGGATACACGAATCCATTCCAGGCACCGCGTCTGACAAAAATTATTATTAACATGGGCTTAGGCGAAGCCGTGCAAGATAGTCGTAAGGCTCAAGGCGCGCTTGAAGAGTTGGCTCTTATTGCGGGACAAAAGCCTGTCCTGACAAAAGCAAAAAAGTCCATTGCAGGATTTAAGGTTCGAGAAGGGATGAACATTGGAGCTAAAGTAACTCTAAGACGGGAAAGAATGTATGAATTTCTGGATCGCCTTGTGAATATCGCTATGCCACGCGTTCGAGACTTTCGAGGAATTTCTCCTAAAAGTTTTGATGGCCGTGGAAATTATTCTTTAGGAATTCGTGAACATATCATTTTTCCTGAGATTAACTATGATAAGGTTGATCAGATTCGAGGGATGGATATCACCCTTGTGACGACAGCAAAAACAGACACAGAAGCACTTGCCCTGTTAAAGGGTTTTGATTTGCCCTTCACAGGACAAAAGGGGCAGGAGAAATAGATGGCTAAGGTAAGCTCAATTCAAAAAAATCTTCGTCGAGAACGAATGGCTAAGCAGTACTCGCCTCGACGCATGCGTTTGAAAGACATTGCAAACAATGACACTCTTCCTATGGAAGAGCGCTTTAAGGCGCGGCTCCAATTGGCAGAATTGCCACGGAATAGCTCGCCTGTACGTGTGCGGTCACGGTGTTTGCTGACGGGCCGTCCGCGGGCTGTCTATCGTAAATTTAAATTATCAAGAATCGCATTGCGAGAACTTGCGTCTGCAGGGCTTATCCCTGGCATGACGAAATCAAGCTGGTAGGAGGAAGAGATGTCGTTCTCAGATCCAATAGGGGATATGTTAACTCGGATACGGAATGGTCAAAAAGCACGTAAGTCGACCATTACCTCTCCGGCTTCAAGCCTTCGAGAGAATATCCTTGAAGTTTTAAAGCAAGAAGGATACATCAGAGGGTATGCGCGCGAAAATGTTTCTGAAGGGATTGATCAAATTAAAATTGAATTAAAGTATTATGAAAATCAACCCGTGATTCGATCTCTTGATCGAGTGTCAAAACCAGGACGTCGTGTGTACGCGAAAATTAAAGACTTAAAACCAATTAATAATGGCTTAGGCGTCGTTGTCCTTTCAACCCCTAAAGGTGTTCTTTCCGATGGAAAGGCCCGGGAGTTGAATGTGGGCGGCGAGGTTCTTTGCAATGTATTCTAAGGATTGAACGATGTCACGAGTTGGAAAAAATCCAGTTTCTGTTCCTCAAGGGGTAACATGCCTACTAAATGGGCAGGAAATTAAGATAAAAGGAAAGAATGGGGAACTTTCTGCGCTTGCGAGTAAGGAAGTTCAAGTGACATGTGAAAACAACGAGATTCTCGTACGCCCCATAGATGAGTCGAAGCAAGCACGCATGCTGTGGGGAACTTGGAAGAATCGAATTAAGAATATGGTGCAAGGTGTGCATGAAGGCTTTACGATTCGTCTTGATATCAATGGAGTTGGTTATCGTGCGGCGGTTGAGGGGAACGCCTTGAAATTGCAACTTGGCTATAGCCACGATATTCTCTACCCCATTCCTCAAGGGATAAAGATTTCTTGTGAAAAGCCAACGGCAATTGCTATATTTGGCGCAGATCGTCAACGAGTCGGCCAAGTGGCCGCTGAGATTCGGGCTTATCGTAAGCCAGAGCCCTATAAGGGCAAAGGTATTAAGTACGACAATGAACATATTGTACGCAAAGAAGGTAAGAAGAAGTAGTCATGAGTGAAGCAAAAGAACTTTTTGAACGACGCAAACGCAGAGCACGCTTTAAGTTGTCGCAAGTGTCAACAGCTAGGCCACGCCTTTCTGTCTTTCGCTCAAAAAAGCATATGTATGTGCAAGTTATTGATGACGTTGCCTGTCGTACCTTAGCTGCAGCGTCAACCTTGGATAAGAGTTTGAAAAAGCTTAAAAAAACCTCCAACGTGGCGGCGGCAGAAGAAGTAGGCAAGCTTGTTGCGGAGCGCGCTGTCAAAGCAGGCATTAAAGAAGTAGTATTTGATCGTGGTGGATATATCTATCATGGTCGTGTGAAGGCATTGGCGGATGCAGCCCGCAATGCTGGACTTTCATTTTAGGAAGGAACGAGATGGCCCGAGACGGAAAAAATACAAGGCCCTCACGCTCAGATCGTGAAGAAGGGACTGAATTAGTCGAAAAATTAGTCGCCATTAACCGCGTGACTAATGTTAAAAAAGGCGGAAAAACCTTTTCCTTTTCTGCAATTGTCGTGGTGGGGGATGGCAAAGGTCGTGTGGGACATGGGATGGGCAAATCTCGTGAAGTTCCTGAAGCCATCCAAAAAGCAACAGAAAAAGCAAAAAAGAGCTTGGTTCGTATTCCTCTTCGTGAAGGAAGAACTCTCCATCATGATGTGACTGCAGCCTACGGGGCAGGACTTGTGCATATGCGTGCAGCTGTTCCGGGAACAGGCATTATTGCGGGTGGTCCTATGCGCGCAGTCTGCGAAGCGCTTGGTATTCAAGATGTTGTGAGTAAGTCTATTGGATCTTCCAACCCTCATAACATGGTAAGAGCAACCTTCAAAGCTCTTCAAATGATTAATGCACCCCGTCAAGTGGCTGCACGTCGTGGCAAGAAGGTAGGGGAACTCGTTGGCCGCCGCACCCAAGGTGAGGTATAGAAGATGAGTAAGAAAAAAACACTAATTGTGACGCAAACCGCCAGTCCCATTCGTCGTGAAGAGCGTCAAAGGGCCACTCTTTGCGGCCTTGGGCTCAATAAAATTGGACGGACCCGCGAGTTGGAGGATACTCCAGCTGTGCGTGGAATGATTACCAAAGTTAAACATATGGTTAAAGTTGAAGAAGGGGCCAATTAAAGTAGAGGGTTAGCTCTCTGCTTTGTGGAAAATGACTAATGAAATTAAATGAAATTCACGATAATCCCGGAGCTCGTCGTTCTAAAATGCGTATTGGCCGTGGTATCGGCTCTGGCAAAGGCAAAACGGGTGGTCGCGGCGGAAAAGGTCAGACAGCTCGTACAGGTGTTTCCATTAATGGGTTTGAAGGGGGACAGATGCCCCTCTACCGGCGCTTGCCTAAGCGTGGGTTTACCAATATTTTTGCTTTGAAATTTGTAGAAGTTAACTTGGGTCGTCTTCAAGAGGCTATTGACGCGGGGAAGATCGATGCCAAGAAACCTATTAATGAGGAACTTCTTAAAACAGCGGGTCTTGTGCGTAGGGTCCGAGATGGGATTCGCCTTTTAGCAAAGGGGCAGATTAAAGCAAAAGTTTCCTTGGAAATAACGGGAGCGACTAAGTCTGCTATTGCTGCTGTTGAAAAAGCAGGAGGAACAGTAAAGCTTAAGGGCAAGGTTGTAGAGCCCGCAGCTTCTTAACACACTCAGGCCAAGCTTGTTTCAGCGTTGAGAATCAAGCTTGGAATGACAATTTCAAAAAGTTACAAAAAAAACAAACAAAAGGGTTATCATGGCTTCAGCCGCGGAACAATTAGCAGCGAATATAAACCTAAAGGCTTTCTCTAAGGCGGAAGACTTAAAAAAGCGCATTTGGTTTACTATTGGTGTTCTTATCGTGTATCGCCTGGCTACATATATTCCTTTGCCTGGAATTAACCCCGCTGTGATGGCTGAATTTGCTCGCACTCACGGAGGAGGCATTTTCGGCATGGTGGATATGTTCTCAGGAGGGGCCTTGAGTCGTATGTCCATTATGGCCCTTAACATTATGCCGTATATTTCGGCAAGTATTATCGTCCAACTTATGACGGCGATTGCGCCTCAGTTTGAAGCTTTAAAGAAAGAAGGAGAGTCGGGACGGCGGAAGCTGAACCAATACACGCGGTATTTAACAGTATTGATCGCGGTTTTGCAGTCTTATGGAGCCGCTGTAGGATTGGAGTCTCTCCAAGGAACAGCAGGGTCTGCCGTGATGGATCCAGGGATTTTCTTTCGTCTTACGACGGTTGTAACAATTGTGGGGGCAACCTTGTTCCTCATGTGGCTTGGTGAGCAAATTACAGGCCGTGGTATTGGGAATGGAATCTCACTTGTTATTTTCGCGGGTATCGTGGCTAATCTTCCCTCATCCATTGTGAATGCTTTAGAATTAGGGCGCACAGGAGCTCTATCCTATGTCTTTATTCTCTTCATCCTTGCCTTTTCTATAGCGATGATCGCCTTTATCGTGTTTATGGAACGCGCGCAGCGCCGCATTTTTATTCAATATCCTAAACGTCAGGTGGGAAATAAGATGTTTGGAGGAGAGAGTTCTCACCTTCCCATAAAGCTGAATAGTACTGGGGTTATTCCTCCGATCTTTGCAAGCTCTCTTTTGTTGCTTCCCCTCTCTCTTGCTCAACTTTCCGGGGGGCAAGGTCCTGAATGGCTTCAGTGGATTTTAGGGGGGCTCCATCATGGAGGTGTTGTTTACATCGCAATCTATCTTTTTTTGATCGTTTTCTTTGCTTTCTTTTATACGTCTATTGTCTTTAATCCTCAAGAAACGGCAGAAAACTTGAAAAAGAATGGTGGGTTTGTCCCAGGCTATCGCCCTGGAGTAAATACGGCTAATTATCTGGATTCTGTTGTCACCCGCTTGACGGTAATAGGAGCGGCTTATTTGGCCTTTGTCTGTGCGGTTCCTGAGTTCTTTTATTCAGCCTATTCCTTACCTTTCTATTTAGGGGGAACAACTTTTTTGATTGCAGTGAGTGTTCCTATGGACACGGTTGCACAGATTCATTCTCATCTTTTGGCACATCAGTATGAAGGGCTTTTAAAGAGGACGCGTTTGACAAAGGGTTCTCAAAAATGAATCTCATTCTCTTAGGGCCTCCTGGATCAGGGAAAGGGACACAAGCCCGATTGATTCGAGATCAGCATGGATTGGTTTTAATAGCAACAGGCGATATTTTAAGAGAAGAAGTTCAAAAAGAAACGCCTCTTGGCCTGGAAGTTAAAGGAATAATGGATGCGGGGTTATATCCTTCCGATGATATTATTCTTGAAATCTTTGAGAAGCATTTGCGCCAAGCAAAGAACCAAGGTGTTATTCTTGATGGTGTTCCTCGAACACTTAATCAAGCGGAAAAAGTTGATAAAATGTTTGAAAAATTGGGGACTGAGCTGACTATGGTTATTCAGCTTGCAGTTGATGAAAAGGAATTAATTAACCGTCTGTCTAATCGACAGGTTTGTAAGTCTTGTGGAGCATCTTATACCATTGACCTTCCTCCTCGTGTGGTGGGTATGTGTGATGCTTGTTCTGGAAGTGATTTTGTTCGACGTGCAGATGATGCTCCTGAGGCTGTAAAAACCCGGCTTGATGTGTATAATGAGCGAACAAAACCGCTTATAGATTATTATGCTAGGCATAATCGGTTAAGGAGTGTGGATGGAATGAAATCTGTTGATCAGGTAAATGAACAGATAGAGATTCTTTTGCGAGACTTCCAATGAAGTTAAAACCCATCGCAAGTATTGACAATACTATCAGGATGCCTATACTCCGCACAGGAATTTCAGGTGTCTTAAGATAACAGGACGAAGGAGAAGTAAGTGGCTCGTATAGCTGGCGTTAACATACCGACGCAAAAAAGAGTTGAAATTGGGTTGAGGGCGATTTATGGAATCGGTCCAGCAAAGGCACAAGAAATTTGTGCAAAGTTGGGGATTCCTGTCGAAAGACGCGTCAACCAATTGACAGATGCAGAAGTTTTAAAAATTCGTGAAGCGATTGACCACGAGTATAAGGTGGAAGGTGACCTTCGCCGTGAAGTTTCCATGAATATTAAGCGATTAATGGATCTTGGTTGTTATCGTGGCCTCCGTCACCGTAAAGGACTTCCCGTACGTGGTCAAAGAACCCATACAAATGCACGGACACGTAAGGGTAAAGCAGTTGCAATCGCAGGTAAGAAAAAGTAAGGATTAGGATTTAAATGGCTCAAAAACCAGCACAAAAAATTCGTCGTCGAGAGAGGAAAAACATCGTCTCTGGGGTTGCTCATGTAAATGCATCCTTTAATAACACGGTCGTTAACATTACAGATGCTCAAGGTAATACGATTGCCTGGTCATCTTCTGGGGCGAAAGGGTTTAAAGGATCTCGTAAATCAACCCCTTATGCAGCCCAGATAGCTGCGGAAGATGCAGGGAGGAAAGCCCAAGAGCATGGGATGAAATCTCTGGAAGTTGAAGTAAAGGGGCCAGGGTCGGGTCGTGAATCAGCCCTACGAGCTCTGCAAGCAACAGGATTTGTGATAACGTCTATTCGGGATGTTACTGCCGTTCCTCACAATGGATGTCGCGCTAAAAAGCGTCGTCGTGTATAAGTCTGAAATTATTAACCAAAATATTAATGCTGAGAGGGTACACTCGTGATACAAAAGAATTGGCAAGCCCTAATCAAACCTTATAAATTGAACCTGGATCATAGTGAAGATCCTCAATATGTAGCTATAATCACAGCAGATCCTCTGGAGCCTGGCTTTGGAATGACCCTCGGGAGTGCTTTGCGACGTGTGTTGCTGTCTTCCCTTCAGGGGTCTTCTATCACCTCCGTTCAAATTGAAGGTGTCTTGCATGAATTCTCCGTTCTTCCGGGGGTCAGCGAGGATATAACTGATATTGTTCTTAATCTTAAAGGTGTTGTGACAAATCTTCATAAGGATGGCCCTGTTCGGGTAAAGCTTCAGGTTGAAGGCCCGTGTAATGTTACGGCAGGAATGATTGAGTCGACGGCAGATCTTGAAATTTTGAACAAAGATCATTACATCTGCGCTCTTGGTCAAGGAACAAAGCTCTCTATGGAGCTTACGATTAATTCGGGCAAGGGGTACGTGCCTGCAGAAAGTAATAAAAAAGCGGATGCCCCTGTAGGATTGATTCCTGTGGATGCTCTTTACAGTCCTGTACGCAAGGTTTCCTATAAGGTAGAAAACACACGTGTGGGTCAGCAAACAAACTATGATAAGTTGATTATGCGCGTTGAAACAGATGGCACTGTACGTCCGGATGATGCGGTTGCATTGGCGGCGCGGATTCTCCAAGATCAGCTTCAGAAATTTATTAATTTTGAAGAGCCCAAAGAAGCTTATGTAGAAAAAGAAGAATCTCTTCTTCCTTTCAACAGAGCTTTGCTCCGTAAGGTGGATGAGCTTGAGCTTTCCGTAAGGTCAGCAAACTGTTTGAAAAATGATAACCTTATTTATATTGGGGATCTTGTTCAAAAATCAGAGTCTGAGATGCTCAGAACACCAAACTTTGGGCGAAAGTCTTTGAATGAAATTAAGGAGGTTCTCTCCCAAATGGGGCTAGGCCTTGGAATGGATATTCCAGGATGGCCTCCTGAAAACATTGAAGAATTAATTAAAAAGCTCGATGAGCCGTTTTAAGGAATAGGAGTCTAAATCATGCGTCATGGTGTTAACGGTCGTAAACTTAATCGTCACTCAGGAGAAAGAAAAGCTCTTTTCAAGAGTTTGGCTGCTTCTTTGTTGAAGCATGAGCAAATTAAGACGACCTTACCGAAGGCTAAGGATCTTCGTCCTATCGTCGAGAAGATGATTACACTTGGAAAAAAGGGGGGCCTTTCTTGCCGTCGTCAGGCAATCTCGCTTTTAGGGGACAAGGACCTTGCCGCAAAAATTATGGGTCCTTTAGCAGATCGCTATAAGAAAAGGGCAGGGGGCTATGTGCGTATTATTAAGGCCGGCACCCGGCCTGGAGACAACTCGCCTATGGCCATTATTGAGCTTGTGGACCGAGAGTTGGCCGCAAAAGGACAAGATTCTGGTCCCACTGCAGAAAAATCCTCTGATAAGGACTCTGCTGAAGCATAGGTTGAGATTGCGCCTTCAAGGCTTTAAATGATTATAACCCCATCTGTATCAATTTCCATGAAAGAGGGGAGGCTATCTAAAATGATATATGATAGAATCCAGAATCAAAGTAAAAACATGGAGCGGGGAAAGCCATGAGCTGGTTCACCACTTTTGTCCGCCCGAGGATCAATGCCTTGATGCGCAAACAAGAAATTCCGGATGATCTTTGGCATAAATGCTCAAGTTGCGAGCAAATGATATATCATAAGGATTTGGTGTCTCACCAATATGTGTGCCGCCATTGCGGGCATCATCTTCGGATTCCTATTAAAATGCGTTTTGAAACTCTTTTTGATGCGGGAAACTATACACGGATTTCTCTCCCAAAAGTGCTCGTGGATCCCCTTAAATTTAAAGATTCAAAAAAATATGCAGATCGTCTTAAAATTGCGCGTCTGGAGACCCAAGAAGAGGACGCCATTCTTATAGCGGAAGGATATATAGGGGGATACCCCGTGGTTCTTGCCGCTTTTGATTTCTCGTTCATTGGAGGCTCCATGGGGATGGCCGTTGGAGAAGGGCTTGTGAGAGCTGCTGAGCGCGCGTGTGAGCTTAAGGCTGCTTATATCACCCTTCCGTCTTCTGGAGGGGCCCGTATGCAAGAAGGTATTTTCTCGTTGATGCAAATGCCGCGCTCTGTCATTGCCGTTGAGCAGGTGAAAGAAGCGGGCCTTCCCTATATTACAATTTTAGTTAACCCCACCATGGGAGGAGTCGCCGCATCCTTTGCCATGCTGGGAGATATAGCCATTGCGGAACCTGGGGCAATCATTGGCTTCACTGGGGCGCGTGTTCTTCAAGAAACAATTCGCCAAGAGCTTCCTCCCGGCTTTCAAGAAGCTGATTTTCAGCTTTCTCATGGGATGGTAGATATGGTGACTCCTCGCCAAGATATTCGTCAAAAATTAATTGATATTTTGGGCGTTTTGATAGGTCCAAAATAAGCAGCTTACTTTTCTTCCTTTTTCATCCTTTTCAATCGAAGGAACCCCAGCTTTGGATAAGGACTTCATTTTTTACGTCATTGCGAAGAGTGAAACGACGGCCCAGGCTACGCCGAAGGCTTTGCCGAGACGGAGCACCCAGAAATAAAGAACTTATTCCGTAGGAATTTATTTTTTTTAAGCTGCTAGAGAAGGTATGATAGATTACTTGTGTTCTATGTGCCCAGGACAAGGAGGAAAAGATGAATAAAATTTTTTATAATATATTGTTATTAATTTTGATTAATATTAATATGCAAAATTGTCGAGCAGATGATTATTGTGCTAATTGTTGTCCAAATGATTATCAATGCGATTCAAACTGCCAACAATGGTACCAGGATAACATTAGCCCATGTACAAATCTAAATCCCCCAATACAGGGGTGCGAAAGTTACCCTGAAGCACCAAGCTGTTTACAGGCATGTGAAACATTGCATCCTTTTCCGCAATGCAAAATTGGGAACAAACAAGCTAAATTAGGTCGATAAATAGGGAAACAGGTGCAAGTTGAAGCTATTAAAACCCATCGTATTGAGTTGAGGGATTCATTAGAGGAAATTTTTGATCTCTATATTCCGTCCCTAGAAGAACAAACCATTGTTGCCATCACATCGAAGATTATTAGTATTTGCCAAGGGCGCGTTATTGAGAAGAGTGGGTGTTCTAAAGAAGAATTGATCAAACAAGAAGCAGATGCGATCCTCCAGAACGCTCCTAATCCTTATGGCATTTGTTTAACGATAAAAGATAATATTCTCATCCCTTCTGCGGGGATTGATGAGTCGAATGGGAGTGGTATCTATATTTTGTATCCTCAAGAGGTGCAAGAAGTGGCCCAAGCTATTTGGACCTATTTACGTACTAAACACAATATAGATCACTTGGGGATTATTATTACAGATAGTCACACAACGCCCATGCGTCGCGGCGTTGTTGGGATTGCACTTGGATGGTGTGGGTTTGAACCCCTTTTTTCTTATGTGGGGAAACCTGATATTTATGGTCAGCCTTTAAGAGTGACACAAATTAATCTTCTTGATGCCCTTGCAACGTCAGTCGTTTTAATAATGGGGGAGGGGAATGAACAAACTCCCCTTGCGGTTATAAAAAATGCTCCAAAGATCAGCTTTTTGAAACGGCCCCCCACTTTAGAGGAGAAAGAAAGCGTTATAATGTCCATAGAGGATGATCTTTATGCTCCCCTTTTATTAACTGGTTCTTGGGTAAAGAAGTAAGCATATTTCGAAGATGCTAGACACACTTCTTCAAGTCTATATTTAGTATAACACTCTATTTTATGAGGTCAAATTTTACAAATGGCCATTTGTAAAGCCTCAAAGACAATTGAGGTCTAATTATTTGCACATGCGCATGCACAATATCCTGTATTGAGACAGCTTTGGATAAATGTATCTGGAATACTCCCTCCATTACCAGTAGCGCAAGCGATTTGGGCCCAGCCTCCATAGTTTTTACAAAGAGCATTACAATTGTCTTCTTTCTGAGTTTCAACTTTAGTCGTAAGACAAAAATTTTTTCCTGCTGAAGCGCTTTGCAGTGTGGAGAAAAAAATAAGAGCCATAAGGCCAATGAGCGTTTTCATGATAATTTTCCTTTTTGCTGATTGATTTTTTAAAATTTAGCATGAAAAAGTTAAAGATTGCTTAAAATTAAAATGGCACTTTTTGATGACAAGAAGTATTGAAAAAACTCTTGGTAGAAATGCTGAGATAAAGAACACTAAGAGTGAGCTCTAAACCTCAGCCCAAGTGTTGCCTACATTTGCCTCAACTACAAGAGGGACAGACAGAGAGACAATGGACTGCATTGTTTTCACAATTAAAGACTGAGCCTTTTCTATATCTTCGTCGGCAATTTCAAAGATTAATTCATCGTGAACTTGAAGAAGCATATGCGCTTTTAAACCCGTTTCTTTGAAAAGACGATCGAGTTTAATCATGGCTTTCTTAATAATATCTGCATTTCCTCCTTGGAGAGGGGCATTAATGGCTTGACGTTCAGCAAAGCTACGGCGGGTCGGATCTCTGCTCTGAATATCAGGGATAAAGCAACGGCGCCCTAAAAGGGTTGTCACGTAGCCAAGATCTCGGGCTTCTTTTTTCATGCGCTCCATGTAGGCTTGGATACCCGGATAAAGCTTGAAGTAGGTTTGGATATACTGACCAGCACTTTCCCGACTAATACCCAATTGGCGCGCCAGGCCAAAGGGGCTAATCCCATAGATAATGCCGAAATTAATGGCCTTTGCTCGTTGCCTCAGCTCAGAGGTCATCTTGTCAAGGGGGACATCAAAAACTTGGGAGGCTGTTTGGGCGTGGATGTCTTTCCCTTCCAAAAAGGCTTGGCGAAGCTCAGGAAGGTTTGCCATATGCGCCAGAAGCCGTAACTCAATTTGTGAATAATCTACTGAGAGAAGCTTCATGCCAGGGGACGCAATGAAAGCGCCGCGAATTTTTTTCCCTTCTTCCTTTCGAATGGGGATGTTTTGTAAATTGGGATCAGAGGAAGCCAAGCGCCCCGTTGAGGTGGCCGCCATGGCATAAGAGGTATGAACGCGATCTGTTTTTGGGTTAATCTGGCGGGGCAAAGCATCCGTATAGGTACTTTTAAGTTTTGAAAGCTGACGCCATTCAAGAAGTGTATCGGCAATGGCAAAGCCTTGTTCAGAAAGGCCTTCTAAAACATCGGCAGAGGTCCCATAGGCCCCTGTTTTTCCTTTTTTCCCTCCTGGGAGTTTCAGTTTGTCAAAGAGAATATCGCCGAGTTGTTTAGGAGACCCCACATTAAAGGATTCGCCTGCCTCTTGATGGATGAGAGTTTCAATCTCCGAAAGGCGTTTTTCAAACTCTCCACTCAGTTTCTTTAAAATAAGGGGATCCACTTTAATGCCACGATATTCCATGTCTACCAACACAGGAATCAGCGGGCGCTCAAGAGTTTCATAAACGGTGCATTGGTGTTCATCTAAAAGGCGAGGTTTTAAAAGAGCATGCAGCTGAAAGGTGACATCGGCGTCTTCTGCTGCATAGTCCAGGGCTTTATCAAGAGGAACCTTATCAAAAGTAACCTGAGCGCGTCCTGAGCCCACCACATCTTGATATTTTACCGTATCATAATCGAGATAAAGCTTTGCAATTTCATCCATCCCATGTCCATGTTGTCCTCCTTCCAAAAGGTATGACATCACCATGGTGTCATCTAAAGGGGTTATCTCAAGACCATATTTCTTTAAGACTAAGGCATCATATTTGATGTTTTGGCCAATCTTTAGGATGGCGGGGTCTTCAAGAATAGGCTTAAGCAGAGCGAGAGCCTCTTTGAGAGGAATTTGCTGTGGAGTCGTTCCCTCATTTAAAAGGTCTCGTTCTTCTCCCTTATGTCCCAAAGGGATATAACAGGCCTTTGAGGGAGCAGTGCTGAGGGATATCCCAACGAGCTGCGCTTCCATGGCATCCAGGGATGTGGTCTCCGTATCAAAGGCAACGTATCCTGTGGTGCGGATATGATCGATCCAAGCCATTAATGGGGGGAGGTCTTGGATAAGCTCATATTTTACGTGGTCATGAGCTGTGGTGGGTTGCTCTTTCTCAAGACGATGAATGAGGGCATTAAAATGCTGTTCTTTTAAAAAGGCGATGGCTTTGTCAAGACGCATGGGCTTTACAGAAAAATCTTCCAACGATTCTGTCATGGGAACCTTATTATCCAGAGAGACTAACCTCTTTGACATCAAAGCATCTTCTTTATGAGTTAACAGCATCTCGCGGCGTTTGGCTTGTTTGATCTCTTCAGCGTTTTTCAGGAGATTTTCTAAGGTGCCGTAAGTTTGAATGAGTTCAGCTGCTGTTTTAATCCCAATCCCTGGAACGCCAGGGACATTGTCCGAGGCATCTCCCGCTAGGGCTTGCACATCTATCACTTGCTCTGGAAGGACGCCAAACTTTTCTTTGACTTCCTCAACCCCAATCAGACGATTTTTAATGGGGTCAAGCATACGTACGGATCCGCCTACTAATTGCATAAGGTCTTTATCAGAGGAGACAATGGTGATCTCCCCTGTTTGAGAGTGAGCGTATGTCGCGATTAAATCATCCGCTTCATAGCCTTCCTTTTCAATGTAAGGGACATCAAAAGCTTCGCACGCCTTGCGAATTAAAGAAAATTGAGGGATGAGTTCAGGAGGAGTTTCCTGTCGATTGGCTTTATAAGCAGGATAAATCTGGTTCCGAAAGTTTTCGCGCGCCGCATCAAAGACAACCACTAAATAGTCAGGGGTTTTTTCTCTTAAAAGTTTGATGAGCATGTTGGTAAAGCCAAGGACGGCTCCCACTTGTACCCCATCGGGGCGTGTGAGGGGAGGGAGGGCATGAAAGGCTCTAAAAATATACCCCGATCCATCAACAAGGTAAATCTGAGGGGAGGGGTGGGTCATGGTGTTCTCCTATAAAACAAGTAGTTAGTGTCATTGCGAGGAGTGAAACGACGAAGCAACCCAGGACAACTGATGCATGTCCGTAGGACATGTAGTCCTTCTTGTCCTAGACCTCAGCACTTCTCTAACATCTTAAAAAGATAAATTCCTACGGAATAAGTTCTTTTTGTCTGGGTTGCGTCGTCGTTTCACTCCTCGCAATGACGATGGTCCTAAAACCCTGATCCCCACCAGTAAATACTGACAAAAAGGAAAAGCCAGACGACGTCAACAAAATGCCAATACCAGGCCGCGGCTTCAAAGCCAACGTGGCGATCTGGTGTAAATTGTCCAAGGCGTGCTCGAAACCAACACACGGTTAAAAAGAGAGTACCAATAATGACGTGAGCTCCGTGAAACCCTGTGGCCATATAAAAAGTGGATGGATAAATACCCTCCTTGAATCCAAAGGTGGCATGGACATACTCATAAGCTTGGATGGAGGTAAAGATAAGACCTAACAGAATAGTAAATCCGATGCCCTTGAGAACGTCTTTTTTGTGACCTAGCAAAAGCGCATGGTGGGCCCAGGTAATAGTTGTGCCAGATAGCAGTAAGATCAATGTATTAAAGTAGGGGTAATCAAAGGGATTGAGGGGATGAATGCCTTTAGGGGGCCACACACCTCCTGATGGAAAAAGGCTTGCGTTGAAAAATGCCCAAAAGAAGGCCACAAAAAACATGACTTCTGATGTAATAAAAAGGGCCATCCCTGTTCGTAAGCCTACTTGAACAGAAGGAGTATAATCCTCTTTTTTTTCTGATTCCTTAATAACGTCATACCACCAGCCCCCCATTGTAAAAAGAACAATAGTGAGCCCCATAAGCAGAACGTAAGTCCCCAAATTGTGCATGAAAAGAATGACACCTGTGGCTGTGACAAGCCCTCCAATGGCGCCAACAAAAGGCCAGGGGCTGGGGTCAACAAGATGAAAAGGATGTTCCTTTTTGTGTGCCATCTCTCAGGCGTTCCTTCTTATGCTAGTTACCCAAAGGCACCCGAACGCCAATCTGAGGAGAGATAGGGATAGGATTAGCTTCGTCATGAGGGGCTTGGAAGGGTTTTTCTATAGGTGGCATATGAGGTTTGGAGGCTCTTGTTTCTGGGCTGGCTCTCATAATGACTTCTGAATCAGAGAAGGAGGAACAAGCGGCTAAAAGCAAGGGGAGGAGTATATAGTAGAGTCTTCTCATCTGTCGTTCCACCCGCTTAAAGTCATTTGATTTCTAGCTTATAATCACTCGTCTTTGATTGCAATCTAGAATATGGAGGAGTTCAAAGAACTCCTCAGTCTTGCTATGTTTTATTTTGAAAAGGTTAGCCGAGCAGCTTCAACAGCTTTGCGAAGGTTAGATTCGGCTTTTGCAAGTCTCTGCTTGTGATTTTCTAAACCTTCTTGATCAGATTGTTTAGTGCCGCTCACAAAACCGTCCAGATAACCATTTTTATAGTCAGTGCTACCCTCAGGCACAGTAATATGATAAGGGTTAGCTTTGTTTGAAGTTGCTGTTGATTCTGCTACGGCTACAGAAGTTGTAATAAGTAAAAAATTAAAAGCTATCATCAGGACTGAATGTTTCATTGAACTCTCCCTATATTTATATATTTAATAAGTGCATACAATTTTCTTGTATGAGATAAAAGGTATAGTTTTTTCCTTGAGGTGTCAAATTTTCTTACACTAAAAAGAGGTGAGCAAACCCTAAAAAGGTCGCAAAACTGAGTAAATCCGTCGTGGTTGTTAAAAAGGGCCCCGCGCTGATAGCCGGATCCATTCCCATCTTATCAATTACAATGGGAAGTACAACCCCTCCCACAGCTGCCCACCCCATATTAAGAATGAGGGCTCCTCCTAATACTATGCCCAAAGCTGGATCGGCAAACCAAAAAGCAGCAATAAAGCCCATGATTCCGCCAAAAACAACACCATTAATGAGTCCCACAAGAACTTCTTTCCAAATGGCGCGGCTCATATTTGTACCTCCAAGCTCGCGCGTGGCAAGAGCCCGGACGGTGACGGTTACAACTTGCATTCCTGCATTACCACTCATGGCAGCACTAATGGGCATTAAAACAGCTAGGGCTACCATTTTCTGAATTGTGTGTTGGAACTGAGAGATAACAAGCGCCGCCATTAATGTATTAAAAAGAGTAATGACAAGCCAACGAATACGAGAATAGGAGGTGCTGAGAAGAGGCTCATAAAAGTCTGATTCCGTAACACGAGACAGACGCATGATATCTTCTTCTGCCTCTTCGTCAATAACGTCCACTACATCATCAAGGGTGATCATCCCTATAATGCGATTACTGCGATTGACCACAGGGGCAGAGACCAAGCCATATTTTTGAAAAAGATGGGCGACCTCCTCTTGATCCATGAGAGCTGGAATCCATTTAATATCCCTTTCCATGATATCTGTGATTTTTGTGGAGGGGGGATGGCGTAATAAAAGGTTTAAAGGGACTCCTCCTATGGGAATATGCTTGGGATCAACCACAAAAAGATCATAAAATTTTTCTGGTAGCTGGGTGTCCTTCGACAGATGTTGCATCGTATCTGCAATTGTCCAAAACTCAGGAACACAGACGATTTCTCGTTGCATGAGTCGAGCGGCGCTATCCTCAGGATAGGTGAGGGCCTCTTCCACGATAACGCGCTCAGGGGCAGGAATGGACTCAAGAATCTCTTTTTGTTGGTCTTTATCTAAGTCTTCAATAAGAGCAACAACTTCGTCACTCTCAAGGCCGGTGAGAGCTTCTGCAATTTCACGAGCACCCAATTGAGCCATTACTTCTTCGCGGACAGTTTCATTCAACTCGGCGAGAATTTCTGGATCAAAATGAGGTCTTAATATTTCAATTAAAGTATGACGGAGGGGAGGGGAGAGATACTCAATGACAACAGCTACGTCTACGGCATGAAAAGGAGCCAGTAAGTGATGGACTTGTGACTCTTCGCCATCTTCAAGAGCGTCTTCAAGCGCACGAATCGTGTCTTGAGAAACGCCATAAAGAGCTTCCTTTTGTTCTTGTTCTGTCGTGTCGAAGGGTTTTCGTGTCATAACTCTTATATTACCCCTTTCTTACATGCATTGCTAAAGACATTTATCAAAATGGGCAATTGGAAAAATGGACGGACCTTAAGAAAATCTAGCTTGCCTGATACTTTTCTGTACTCAATCCCTCTCCGTGTCATCCCCGCGAAGGCGGGGATCCAGAGAAGTCTTTGGCTTTTATGATATTTAAAAGAACTGAGATTCAGAATGCAACAAAGGTTTCCAGTTTACATTAGTTTGGGACGTTACTTTCTTCTCCCACCGACTGGTTTGTGAGCAGCTTTTATCAAAGCAGGCCACTGTATTGTGCTTTTCGCAAACGCGGTATGCATCTAGCCTTACGTTAAGATGGCAGTAAGGCAAAAAAGATAATAAATGCGGATGTGAGAGAAACTATTTAGCCTTATTCGCCCCTACAACAGCAAGGGCTGTCATATTAAAGATGCCTCTGATGGTCACTGACGGAGTGAGGATGTGGATGGGTTTGGCAGGTCCTAACAAAAGGGGGCCTATGGGTTGTCCATCTGCCATAATTTTAAGCATATTAAAGGCGATATTGGCTGTGTCCAAATTAGACATGATGAGGAGATTGGCCTGTCCTTTTAAAGTGGATGCCGGAAAAGTTTTCATACGAATAGCTTCATTAAGGGCCGCGTCTGCGTGCATTTCCCCATCAACCTCCAAACCAGGCGCAAGCTCTCTTATTTTGGCTAAAGCTTCCCGCATTTTGAAAACAGATTCAGATTGAGAAGAGCCAAAATTAGAATGAGATAAAAGGGCAAGCTTGGGGACAATGCCAAATTCACGAATTTTCTCTGCAGCCATGACAGCCATTTGTGCAAGTTGACACGCCGTGGGATATACATTGACGTAAGGATCACAAAAGAAAAAAGATCCTTTTTCAAGGACCATAATTCCAAGAGAAGCGGCTACCTCTAATCCTGGTTTAAGCCCCACAATATCCAAAACAGAATCTAGGTGGTGGGAATAGCGACCAACGGGGCCACACAGAGCGGCGTCTGCTTCAGCAAAATGAACCATAAGGCTTGCAATAACAGAAAAGTTTGTTCGTAAAACAGTTTTTGCAAAGTCAGGGGAAACTCCTTTTCTGCCCATCAACCGGTGAAATTCGCTCCAGTATTGATGGTAACGGGGATCGTTTTCTGGGTCTACCAGTTCAAAATCTCGATCCAGTTCCATCCTTAAATTAAGTCGCTTTATGCGCATTGCGACCACATCTCGCCGGCCGATAAGGATAGGGTAGGCAATTTTT
>JACPNY010000072.1 GCA_016185255.1 Pseudomonadota bacterium | reverse complement strand
GGCAACAAGGCGATTGTTTATTTCAGCAACGTTCACATTGGCGTTGATAATTTCTTTGTTTTTTATATCAAATAAGAAATCGATAAGGGAAAATTGGTTTGTTTTGGGTTTTTGGGCAAACCCAGCAAAATCGAAAACGCCGGTGGCTTGGAGCTTTTTATAGGCATCAGAGCGGAGGAATTTACACGTATAGCTGACTTTTCCTTGCTTGATGGTAAACGCATATAGTTTTGCCAACCCGTCAAACCAGCTTTTTACCGTTTCTCCTCTATTGTCTCGGATCAAACCGGGTCCATTGCGGACAAATTCTCCTTCCAGCCAAGACGGAATTTTACCCTCTACTTTGAGCGGTATATTCTCCGACTCTTCCGTGTTTTGAAATAAATATAAAGGAGAGAGGGCATTTTCTTGGGAGGAGGCTGGGGGTATGAGGTGCGTTTGCTGAGGTGCACAAGAAACACATGTTAGGCTTGTGAAGATAGATCCGATAATCTTAAAAATAGAATTGTCTTTTTTCATTCAGGGTGCCTCTTGTCTCACTCCTCTTGAGTTGGGAGTGTTCCTCTAACTGTGTCAATAATTAAATATTGAACTCAGATTAAGCCTTACATAATATATCAAGCTGAGAAATGGTCAAAGCCCAATTTTGTAAAGCTGCAGTCCCTTTTTCTTCTTAAACACCAAACAATTCTGTTAAGCTCTCAGAAACCTTTTGCAAGAATTTCCGATGTAACCCTTTATAAGTTTTATTATGATTGTGATGGGTCCCTCCTGTTCTGACTTTCAGCGTTTCATGGTTTCTCGCAACAAAAGACCATCCACTTTTTGTCAGCTCAAAGTCTATCTTTCCTTGAGCTGTGAAATACGGATCATTAAAGAGAGCCTTAAGCATATCCGGAGTTACCTTTTCTCGTTGATTTACGTCCCTTAACATGGCGAGGGCATCCTTAGATGCTTTTGACAGTATCAGCTGTATAGGGTTTTGCCTGATCTCTTCATTCTTTTTAAAAGCCATGCCCGCTTCTCGCAACTGCACCCGCAAAAGCTTTGGGTTTTTGAAACAGTCGTTTTTTTGAGGTGGGATTTGAATCAATGCCTCAATGACTTCTTCTTGTTTTATTGAAGAATCACTTAAATTGACAGAATGGTCCTCGCTTTCTTCATCAGAGGAATCAGGTGTAGAACCTTCTTCTTTCACATCCTCGAATGGATCCGGTCGTTTTTCATTTTTAGTATTTAACTCTTCTTGAGCCTCCAATTTCCCATTTTCGATATTTTCGATATTTTCAAGGCACTTCTGAAGGTCTTCAGAGGGTGGAGAGTCATCAACATCATGGTCTTTCGCGGTCTCTGCTTCTTTCAATAAAGTTTTAGCCTCAAAATTATCAAGAGCCGCGGCTTTTTTAAGCCAGAAATACGCAGATTCTAAATTCTGTTGCCCCTCATTAGTTTCCTTATCACTTCTCTCTAAATAATATATACCTAAGAGGGTCATCGCCGGAGCATAACCTTTTTCAGCAGATTGATAGAGGTAGGAAAGCGCAAGCCCCTCATCATTATTGGCATCTTCAGAAGCGTGATCGCTTAATAAGATGAATCCACAATTATAGAGAGCGACTTCGCTTCCTAAATCTGCAGCTTTTTTATTCCAAGCGAAACTAGTCTGTTTATCGTTCTTGATCATCATATACAACCAACCCAAGTCAAGCATAGCATCCGAGCTTTCCTTGTCAGCGGCTTTTGCTAACCAGTCCTCGGCGACCTCTATATTTTGTTTGGTTCCAAACAGATGGATTTTTCCTAGGGCGCTCATGGCTTCTCGATATCCGCCCCTCGCAGACTTTTCAAACCAGTATTTAGCAAGATCTAGATTTTTCTTACCGGAAACACCATGAGCATGATGACATCCCATGTTATACATAGCTTGAGAATTGTTCTCTCTAGCTGCCCGCTCATAGCATGAATAAGCTCTTTTAAAGTATTCCTTTGCTTGTTGAGTGTTGTTTTTCTTCTGTAGCTCAGAAGCTCTAGCATCATAACAAAGCCCGACCCAGACAAACTCCTCAGGATTTCTTGCGGCGACTCTTTCCCAAGTCTCAATTGCTTTTTCAAGATTTTTCTCTACGCCATTTCCATGCTGGTAAGCCAGGGCCACATGAACCAAAGCATTTTCCTCGCCAAGAGAAGCTGCTTCTTGGAAATATTTAAACCCTTGTTCACGATTTGTCTCCACACCCTGCCCATAATGATAACAACGGGCCAGCAGCATGATGGCAATAGGATTCTTAGCCTCTCCTTCTGTAACGATTTTATGTAACCATTCAAAGGCTTTGTTGAAATCTTTTCTTGGACCGTTTGTGAGCCAGAAATCCTTAATCAACTCAATTATTGCACGTTCCATCCCTTTATCAGCGGCTTTTGTATTCCATTCAAAGGCTTTTTCAGAATCTTTTTCTATTCCCTTTCCTGTCATATAAGTCATTGCCAAGTTAAACATAAAGTTGGCCTGTCCGTATTCTTTTGCAAGCGTTTTGCATAGCGTTACGGCCTCTGCAAATTGATGGTTGTTGTTGTAATACTTATAAAGGTCGTTCATCGCCTTTGGGTCACCTAGGGCTGCTCCTTCCTGAAGAAATGGAAGTCCTTTATTAAAAAAAGAGCGTTGTTTTGAGTTGTTTAATTGGCTAAGGCTGGCATAGAGTCCTTCCCAGTACCTATAGTACCCGTATCCTCTCACACGCGTTATCATATCATCAATTTTTTCTTTATGCTGTCCTGTTAAGAACCCGTGTATCCATTCTGGCGGATTAAAGGGATATAAGAATTCAAGGAATGTTTCTGATCGTGTTACCATGGCTGTATCTGATAATGGTACGTTCGTTATATCACGATGGAGGCTTAAGAGCTTCTCTTGGTCTTTTGTTAACTTTTCAATTTTACCTTTGGATTTTTTAATGTGTATGAGCTGTTGTTCTTCAGCTTTTAAGTCGTCAAGTTTCTTTTTGTATACATTAACAACCCAATCTTGTTGGCGTTTCAGTCCACTCCTTAAGGCGTCAGCCGCTTTTTTCTCATCGCGGCGATCAATTTTACCCCATGTTTGTGTTGAAAACGTATACAATTTTTCAAGTGCGTTCTCATCACTTTCTTCTAGAGCGGCTTCCTCTAACACGGTCCAAAATGGTTCTTCATCTTCCTGTTTTTGTTGCGCACTCCTGAGCTTTAGAAACCAGTTGAGGGGATCAAATTTCCAGTTTCCAAAAGTTGTTTTGTTATAAAAAGGCTTGGTCTCTTCTTTTTCAATGGGAGAAAAGATCACTGTTGGAGTTATAGCGCCTTCCTTGTCCTCTTCCATTGCAAGCACAGGAGATGACACACTTAGAGACACCACAAGGCAAGACGTTGCCAACAATTTTTTGTTAAGAGAATAATTCATAAAATCACCAAAAACACAAAATATAAAATTTATATAAATAATAATGTATGTGTTGCAATATTACATTGCAATAAATTCTGTTATTTTTTTTTATTCCTCAAAGAGTCGATTTTGTAACGCTGCACTTTTAACTGCTTTTTGAAGCTTTTCAAAGGCGCGGATTTCGATTTGTCTGACCCGCTCGCGGGAAATGTTGAGGGATTCAGAAAGGACCTCAAGGGTTGCGGGGGGCTCCTTAAGGCGGCGCTCCTGAATAACGTAGCGTTCTCTTTCATTCAAGGAATGGAGGGCCGTATCTAAAAGAGTATTTTTGTGTTTTTTCTCATCCCTGTCCATAAAATGAGCCTCATGGTTTGACTCATCATCCACAAGCCAATCTTGCCATTCATCAAGGCCTTCTGCCTTTAAGGGGGCGTTTAAGGATTGGTCGGGACCACTAAGGCGTTTGCTCATTTCTACAACTTCTTTTTCGGAAACATTGAGCTCGCTTGCCACATCCTTAATTGTTTGAGCGGAAAGAGTAGGCTCATCGACGCTCTGTATCTCATTTTTAAGGCGCCTTAAATTAAAAAAGAGTTTTTTCTGGGCTGCCGTTGTGCCAATTTTTACAAGTGACCAGGAATGCAGGATATACTCTTGAATATTCGCACGGACCCACCACATAGCATAGGTTGAAAAACGAAATCCTTTGTCTGGGTCAAATTTGCGAAGAGCTTGCATAAGGCCGATGTTTCCTTCGGCAATAAGGTCTCCTACGGGCAATCCATAGCCGCGATAGCCGCTGGCAATTTTTGCAACAAGCCGCAAGTGGGAAGCGACAAGCTTTTCTGCAGCCTTAGGGTCTTGGTGTTCTTGCCATCGTTTTGCGAGAATAAACTCTTCTTTGGGGTCTAGAATAGGAAATTTTCGGATTTCCATTAAATAGCGGGTCAGGCCGTCAACCGCACTAGGTAAGGCCATACTTTCGGTTGAGGGGATGTTTTTTTGATCGTCAGTCACCTAGCTTGCCTGCGCTTGTTTTATAAAGATTTAACTCTAACACATTTATCAGATTTCGCATATCCTCAGGAAGGTCAACTGAAAAATGAAGTTTTTCGTGGGTTCTTGGGTGAATAAAAGAAAGCTCTTTGGCATGAAGGGCCTGTCTTCCCTTAGCCCACTGGTCGTGTAGATAGGTTTTAAGAAAGGCAGGGACAGCTCGTGGTGGCCTGCCATACAGGCTATCGCCTATAAGGGGATGGCTTTTGGCTGTTAGGTGAACTCGAATTTGGTGCGTGCGCCCCGTTTCAAGGCGGCATTCCACAAGACTCGCAAAGGT
>JACPNY010000046.1 GCA_016185255.1 Pseudomonadota bacterium | reverse complement strand
AAAAATATAGAGGGACTACCGGAATGTTTTCTTGTTGAATGTATCTCCAGATATCAATCTCAGTCCAATTAGACAGGGGAAAAACTCTAAAGCTATCGTCTTTAGCACAAAGAGTATTATAATTGTCCCAGAACTCAGGCCGTTGATTTTTTGGATCCCACGTATGTTTATTGTTGCGTAGCGAGAAAATTTTCTCTTTA
Organism: Pseudomonadota bacterium; assembly: GCA_016185255.1. Classification (GTDB taxonomy): domain Bacteria; phylum Pseudomonadota; class Alphaproteobacteria; order UBA9655; family UBA9655; genus UBA9655. The sequence continues at coordinate 6,934 of JACPNY010000046.1, read as the reverse complement.
GCTCGCGACTTTTCTTCATCTCTTCGAGCGCCCCCTATGGCAGCGTCTACACCATATTTATCTAACGCTTGTTTAAGAGCAACGGTTTTCATGGTGTATGTATAATCAGAAGAAGAGTAAGTGATGGGATTCATATTCTCTTTCATCCCATCTGGATTGGTGTGAATAATTAAATCTAGGTCTAGATCTTTCGCGATGATATCTCGAAAGGATATCATCTCTCTAAACTTCCAAGTTGTGTCAACATGCAACAGAGGAAATGGTATTTTCCCTGGGAAGAAGGCTTTTCTCGCAAGGTGAAGGAGGACAGAGGAATCTTTACCAATAGAATAGAGAAGTATCGGCCTTTTAAAACTAGCGGCGACCTCTCGTAGTATATAGATACTCTCAGCCTCTAACTTCTTGAGAAACATTTAATATCCCTGCCTCGTCTTCAATATATCTAAAATTCCGCAAACTCTAGGGAAGCACCGAACAGAGTTGCAAAAGAAGAAATATCAACAATTAACCCAAAAGAAAAGGGTACAAATAAGCAGCAAGAAAGAAGAGGATCTCTATGCAGTTACAGCTTTAGCCTTGAATCAATATAAATCAGCGATTTTCTGGCGAGTGTGTAGCTTCCCCTAAGCAACTTTTTTAGCACGTACATTATTTTTGATCCTTTCCGAGCCGCGAGTTCTCCTATAGAACTTTCAAGCTGCTTTAGCTCATAGTCACGTTGCTTTAGCTCATAGTCACGACGCGCGAGCTCATAGTCACGCTGCTTTAACTCATATTCAAGCCGCTCAATCTCCTTTAAAAATAAGTCAGGGGATTTTATTTTTTTTTCTCGAATAATAAAGTCTGTTATAGAATGCCCAAGCCGTTTTAGCTCCCGATCAATACGTTTAACATCATCAGTTGAAAGAGAGAGTCTCCAATCCCCAATATTACCGCTTCTTATATGACTCTCATTCTTATCGGTTTGATCCTGCCCCAATGTCCATCCAAGTTGAGATTCAATTTGTTTCATCGAATCAATCTTTGTTATGTTGAAAGCCAATCGAAAAGCTTCCATCTCGTGTGGAGTATTCACAAAATGCCCAAGAAAAGCTAAAATCTCTTTAAGAGATTTTTCGGGACTTAAAATCAATTCTTCATAGGGTATTAATAAAAAGTTATCAGGATACTGACTTTGTGCCACTTTGAAGGAATGGTACTGTTTTATGTAAGATTTAATCCCCGACGCTTCAAATATAAATTCTTGTAAATTCTTAAAATCTACATATTCTCCATCTCTAATCATTTGGCGATGCCGAGGAATAACGTGATGCGTTGAATGCCTATACATAGATATCAGCTGATCTAAGGGATTACGATATATGTAGATAACCTTAGCATCAGGATCTTTCTGTGGATTAAACTGCTCTGCTATCGCTGGCCCAAAGTCATATGTAGGAACATAATAGGCCAACTTATTCCATTCGGAATAATATGGATCTCTACGTTTCATCTCTTTATACCCTGGAGCCTCCCAATGACCCGTATACAGTGTCGAGATATTTAGAGCATCTAACGTAGGATTTGCATCGGCCCCTTTAGTTTTAAGGGCCTCCAGCAAGTTAACTTTATTATTCTTCAAAGCTTCATTGTAAGACCACAAAAAGCAAATTAAATACCAGGTTCCTGACTTAGGCATAGTTGAAAGAAGGGCTTGTTGATTCAACACAGGACTCCCATAGTTTGAGTGTTTACTCATAAACGTATTAGCTGCTTTTTCTAACATAGATTGATACTGAATTTAAGGAAAAAAATTAAAAAATCTGCTGCCCCCTCACAACTCTCCCTAAGGTCAACGCATGAACACTTCTAGCTCCTGCTTTAAGCAGGACTTTAGAACACGCGTTCAAGGTTGCCCCGGTGGTAAATACATCATCTACAAGGATAGTGGTTTTGCCAAAAACATGGTGTTTTTTTATCTCAGGAACGGCAAACGCTCGTTCTACATTTTTGATTCTGTCTTTTTTCGAGAGATATCCTTGAGAAGGCGTTCGTCGTTTTCTCACCAATAGGGAAGGTGTGTACATCCATCCCTTAAGACGTGCAATCTCTCGCGCAAGAAGAGCAGCTTGATTATAGGTCCTCATAAAAAGCCGAGTCCAATGCAGCGGCACAGGAAGACAAAGAGCCCCCTCCATTTCTCCCATAGAGCGCGCCATCCAATGGGCAAAAAGGGGCACAGAACTGAGAGCATCCATATGTTTAAACTTCAAGATAAGGTCTCTACTTCCCTCCGTATAAGCAAAAACTGAACGAGCTGTTGTATAGAGAGGCCGCTCATAACTACAAGGACCACAGAGAGCGTCTTCATCAATGTCAAACTCAAAAGGAAGTCCACAGCAGGCACAAAAAGGCTTAGAAATAAACGGGATGTGCGGCCAGCAGATTGGACAAAGACCTTCCTTATCTCCTAAAATAGTGCCACATTTTATGCACCTTAAGGGGATTGCAAGATCCACAAGGGAGTTAAAGAGGGAAAGGTTGACCCGCATACCGAAAGGCTGCCTCTAAGGTATTACGTAAAAGAGAGACGACGGTCATGGGTCCCACCCCTCCAGGGACAGGGGTGATAGCGCCCGCTCGTTTCTGGGCCGACAAGAAATCCACATCACCCACAATCTCACCAGAAGTCAATCGATTAATCCCCACATCCAGAACGGTTGCTCCCTTTCGAATCCACTCTCCTTGAATAAACTGAGGATTTCCAATGGCAACAATGAGAATATCGGCCGTCTCACAGAGAGCCGGCAAATTTTGCGTTTTTGAATGGGCCATCCATACGGTGCAATCTTGCTGAAGCATCAGCATGGCCATGGGACGCCCCACAAGCAAGGAACAGCCTACAACTCCCACAGTAAGACCTTCTAAAGACGCATAAAGCGTTTGAAGAAGAGTAAGGCACCCCAAAGGTGTACACGCAATAAATCCTCCAGGGAGTCCTTGGAAAAGCTTCCCCGCATTTAAGGGATGCAACCCATCCACATCTTTGGAAGGGTCAATACGGGATAAAAAATGGAATTTATCTAACTGAGGGGGAAGAGGCAGCTGAAGAATAATCCCATGAATATGCGGGGCCTGATTGAGCTCCGCAATTTTAGCCTCCAGCATGTCAGGGGAGATCCAAGCAGGGAAAACATGTTCCTCGAAATGGTAGCCCACATCTTTGGCGGACAAGCCTTTTCTTTGGACATAAAGTTGACTAGCAGGGTCTTCCCCCACCCTTAAAATAGCAAGGCCAGGTATAACACCTGTCTTTTGTTCAAGATCTTGAGCAAGGGTTGAAAGCTTTGTCTTAAGGTCTTCCGCAATTGTGCGGCCATCAATGATTCTAGACACTCCCCACCATAATAAGTTTTAACAAAAGCCGCCCCATAACAGCTTGTAAAAACCATAAAACAATAATCACCACAAGCGGAGAGAGATCAAATCCTCCTAAGGCGGGCAAAAATCGGCGGAGACGCATCAATACAGGTTCGGTCGCACGATAGAGAAATTCCCTCACCATAAGACAACGATAAGAGGAATAAGAATCACATCCATGATTGTGTCTCTCTAGTATGTATTTTGAACTTTTGAGGAATAATTTTACACCTCTCTTTTCCAAAGTTATACGCTTTTTTAACCCCAAAGGCTATGACTTTATTTAGTAACGCAGTGTGCAAGTTTTAAGCCAGTAATTTGTCAATCTGTAAAGGTGCTACAGCATTAATGGATTGGTTAATTAGAAAGCAGATAGTGTGAGCCAATACCTTTCTCCTTACCTTCATCATGAGGTGCCACGTATCTTTGGCTCAACTAAGCCCATATCCTTTTATCGCTCCCTAAACCAAGGTATTCTCCTATGATCAGCATTGTCAAAACCTCTACATCTGACAAAGAAGGAGGGTACCTCGGTGCCTTAATTGTACCTCTTTCACTATATCTTGGTACATTTCTTCTATGCGGTAATAAATTGTAATGATAAGATCTTCTATGGACATGGAACCTCCTGCTTGATAACTTTATCAAAACAGAACTCCATGTTTCTTTCAATTATTTAAAAACTTGCATACTACACAATAGGAAGCACAACTCAGAAGCTATAGTGAAATAAAGGATATTATAATGATTAAGTATTTAGCGCAAAAAATAAGATTTAAACAAGCCATCCTTTCCGTATGCGTAATGGGGGGATTCGCAACGCTAGGTTGGGCAATGGATGCAGAAAACCAACTCTATCAGCTGGGGGACGGCGCAGTAAGCACCCCCAAAGTAAAGATGAAAACTACAGCCCCTGGATTTGAGAGTGTATCTGATTTCTGGGTTGTAGCACCGTCTGAGTTTGAAAATGCGTATAGAATTGTTGGATTCCCGGGTCAAAAGCGGCCCAATAATTCAATTAGGGGGCATCAAGATTACCGTCCTAGCGCCACACGTAGCTTTGATACCCTTATCCTCACACGTTCGCACGTTCCTTCCTTCTTGGATGACTATTGGACGCCAAACGGCTTTTCTTCTCATGTGATTATAGCAAAAAATGGAACTCTTTTCATCCATGCTGATCCTCTGAATGAAAAAGGACAGATGGCAGGCAAATGGAACAACCGTTCCCTTGAGGTTGCTTTTATCGATGAAGGGGATAAGAAACTTTCCCTACAACAACAAAACTCCCTCAAAAAATATATAGATGCTTTACAAAAAAAGACTGAGAAAATTCATATAAAGTATGGAGGAAGTATTTGGGATGCAAAACAAATAGAAAAGCAAGCCGGTTATGAAAATGGGCAAGTGGCAAATATTGCAGACGTCCTGCAGACCTTAACCCTTGCTTCTTTAAGCGAGTTTTTTAAAACACCTGATGATATATCGAATAAATAATCATCATACTGAACCGTCTAGGGTAGCTTAATACCACCTAAAAAACATCCCCTTCGATTTTCGGAGGGGATCATATTATGGGGAGCTATAATGCCAAAGAAACAAACAGGTTTAATAGTTGCGAGCAGCTCCAACGATTGTACGTTTTATCTCATAAACTTAAGCTTGATGACGTCTGCTTCCAATCAGATGACGATTTTCTTTAAGGAATACAGCTTCTCTAAAGCTTCTTTGGGGGACAGCTCATCAGGATTAAGAAGTTCAACGGCTTTTTCAAGAGGACTGAGTACCTTATAGGCTTCCATAAAAAGAGGGAGGGGTTGAGCCGCAAGTTTTGGCTTTGGCTTTGTGTCTTCAAGGGTTTTAAGAACATCTTCTGCTCGCTTCACAACAGATGGTGGAAGCCCTGCCAACTTTCCTACATGAATTCCATAAGACTTATCGGCCGTGCCTTTTGTAATTTCGTGAAGGAAAATGATTTGTTCTTCCCACTCGCGAATTTTGACCGTGTAGCAACTAACCTCGGGCAAGGATTTTTCAAGAGATGTGAGCTCGTGATAATGGGTTGCAAAAAGAGAGCGAGCTCGATTCACGTGCACCAAATGTTCCACGCAGGCCCATGCCAAGGATAACCCATCAAAGGTAGCTGTTCCGCGCCCAATCTCGTCTAAAATAACAAAACTTCGCGGCGTGGCTTGATTAAGTATTGTGGCTGTTTCTGTCATTTCAACCATGAAGGTCGATCGACCCCTTGCCAAATCATCGGACGCCCCCACACGACTAAAAATGCGGTCCATAAGCCCTATGTGTGCTTTTTGGGCAGGCACATACATACCCATGTGAGCCATGAGCGCAATAAGCGCATTTTGCCTTAAAAAAGTGCTTTTCCCTGCCATATTCGGCCCTGTAAGGAGCCACAGCCCCTTCAGATGACAGGCATTCGGAATAAAAGGAGTTCCTTGAGGAAGAAGGGCTTCCACAACGGGATGGCGCCCGCCCTCAATCTCAAAGGCCAGGGTCTCATCCAAAAGGGGTTTGATATAGTTTTTTTCAAAGGCTAAGTGAGCATGACTTGCGGCCACATCAAGAGCTGCCAAGGCGTGCGCTGTTTCAATGATGGCATCCGCCCGTCCTACTACTTCCTTAACCAAATCCTGGAAAAGATGCATCTCCATAGCCAAAGCTTGATCAAGAGCCCCCATGATTTTCTTTTCAAGCTCTGCCAGCTCATGGGTTGTAAAGCGCATGGCGTTTGCCATGGTTTGCCGGTGAATAAAGGCAGGACCAAGCTTATCCTTGTGCTGACTGGTCACTTCAATGTGATATCCCACGATGTTATTGTGCTTAATCTTGAGAGTAGAAATCCCTGTTTCTTGAACATACTTTTGCTGCAATGCTTCAAGGGCCCCTTTGCTGTCTTCTTTGAGGGATAAAAGCTCATCTAAGGGTGGATGATAGCCAGGACGAATAAAGCCCCCATCACGCACCAGGTGAGGAAGCTCGTCCTTAAGAGCGCGCGTTAACCGGTCCGTCATTTCCTCATAATAGCCCAGGCTCTTAAGAGTTCCTTTCAACGGTTCAGGAAGAGTATGCCCTTCAAAGATTTTTTGAATGTCCGGAAGAAGGATAAGACCCCGATTGAGTGCCGCTAAATCCCGAGGTCCTCCCCTTCCCCACACAAGGCGAGACAAGGGACGCTCCAGGTCGGGACAACAGGCTAAGACAGCGCGTAACGCCTGAGAAAGCGGCTGATTTTCATAAAAAAAGTCCACGCAACTAAGGCGCTTTTGAAGGGCTGTCAAATTTGTTAAAGGAGCACTTAAGTGATGGGAGAGAAGCCGCGCTCCCATGGCTGTTGTGGTGTAATCAATCACCTCTAAAAGGCTTCCTCTTTTTTCTCCAGAAAGAGATAGGTGAAGCTCTAAGTTTCGTCGCGTTGCCGCATCCAGCTCCAGTCTCCCCCCCTCCTTTAAACGTTTGGGGGGTTTTAAGGACGGAATATCCTTCTTTTGAGTGAGGCGCACATAGTCTACAAGCG
>JACPNY010000047.1 GCA_016185255.1 Pseudomonadota bacterium | reverse complement strand
TGTGTAGATCTGGCCATGGATTGGCACAAAAACCCCATCCTTCCGCATCTTGATGTCATGATGGCGGTTGTAAACAAAACACATTCTCTTGTTCTCACAGGAAGTGGCGATATTTTAGAGCCTGAGGATGGGCTCATCAGCATTGGAGAGGGAAGCGGATATGCCTTAGCTGCAGCAAGAGCGTTATTTAATATTGAGGGACTATCGGCACAAATGATTGTAGAAAAAGCCATGAATGTTTCGTCGGAGATATGTGCGTTTAAAAACAAAAAGTTTATTTTTGAATCCATAGATATTGAATCCAAGAAAGGCGTTTAGGGATTGTGTGAAGCAATTTTCTCAAATATGTGATGATTTCTCTCAAATTTTCTTAGCAATCCAGGATCAAATTTATAAAACAGCCTCTCCTTTTTGTGTAAATGACATTATCTCCAACGAAAGTCGATTTACCGCACTCACCTCCGGCCAAAAAGCTTTTCCATATCGGCGCGTTTGAGCTCAACATAAGTGGGGCGTCCATGGTTGCACTGGCCTGAATGAGCAGTTTGCTCCATTTGACGCAAAAGCGCGTTCATTTCCTCAATGGAAAGCTTACGGCCTGCTCGAACACTGTGATGACATGCACATGTGGAAAGGATTTCCGCAAGACGCTCCTTAAGACTTAAAGGGCTCCCAAGATCTTTGATTTCATCCGCTAAGTCTTTCATGAGACCTTGAAGATCTACTTCTCCTAAAAGGGCGGGAATTTCCCTTACCAGAAGAGCTTTTTCTCCAAAAGGCTCTACCACAAGGCCCAGGGCCAAAAGGTCATCCAAAACCTCCTTAAGAGGTTGCAACTCACTTTCTTCAAGCTCTATGACTTCGGGAATGAGGAGGGGCTGGCGCCGCACATGGCCCATGTCGGCCTTAAGGCGTTCATAGACAAGCCGCTCATGGGCAGCATGCTGATCCACAATCACAAGCCCTTCCTCCGTTTGAGCTACGATATAAGTTTCATGAAGCTGGGCTTTAGCAAACCCAAGGAGCGGCGTGTCGAGAGGGAGACTGGGAAGGGACAAGGGTTCTTCTTCAAGGGCGTAGTTGCTGGAGTGATGCGCAAATGAGAAGCTTCCCCTAGTGTCATTCCCGCGAAAGCGGGAAGCCAGGGAAGCAACTGGATCACCGCTTTCGCGGGGATGACAAACTGGTGATAAGGAGGGCTGCCGCAGGGGTTCAGAACGAAAAGCCCGCATAGCTTGAAAATTAATAGTTGTTGCCGTCTTGTGACTTGCTCCCGCGAGGGTTTGCTTTAAGGCACTCACAAGAGTCCCTCGAACAAGCCCACTATCCCGAAAACGAACTTCCGTTTTTGCAGGATGGACATTCACATCCACATCCTCATGGGGGATCTCTAAAAAGAGGGCTAAAAGAGGATAGCGATTGGACGCAAGAAAATCTTGATAAGCAGCCCGCACGGCTCCTTGGAGGAGTTTATCTTTAACGGGCCTGCCATTGACAAAAAGATATTGGTGAGATGCATTTGCCCGATTTAAGGTGGGTAAGGAGATAAACCCTTTGAGAAGGATGTCCCCACGACTCATCTCAAGAACCAAGGCATTGTCAGAAAACTCTATCCCCATAACTTGAGAAAGACGCTCTTGAAGAGACTCACAGGATTTATACTCAAACACCACTCTCTGATCCGCCAACAGCTTAAAGGCAACCGCAGGATGACTCATGGCAAGGCGATTTAAAAGCTCTACCGCATGAGAAAGCTCTGTTGAGGTGCTTTTCAAAAATTTGAGGCGAGCTGGAGTTGCATAAAATAAATCTTTGACTTCAATATGAGTTCCTTGAGGATGAGAAGCGGGGATAGGCTGCTTTTTATCCCCCCCCTCTACCTTTAAAAGCCAAGCTTCTTCAGACCCTTGGAGACGGCTTGTGAGATGTAACCGACTCACCGATCCAATGGAGGGTAGCGCTTCTCCTCTAAAACCAAGGGTTTGAATGTTAAACAAGTCATTTTCAGGAAGTTTAGAGGTGGCATGGCGTTCAACAGCCAGCTCAAGGTCTTCTCGACTCATACCCACTCCATTATCCGTCACCGCAATGAGGCTCCGCCCCCCCTCTCTCAATTGCACCGTAATGATTGAAGCTCCCGCATCAAGGGCGTTTTCTACCAGCTCTTTAATAGCTGACGCCGGACGTTCAATTACCTCACCGGCTGCGATTTGATTCACAAGATGGGGCTCTAGTTTGCGAATCCTCATAAAGCTATGTACTCTTTCGCAAGGCGTTTGCCTTCCTCAACGGCAGGCTGGTTAAAGGCATTTACGTCCAAAAAATAAGACGTCAAAATCGTTTCAATCATAAAATGCATCATCAAGGCCCCTAAATGATACTCATCAAGACGATCAAGGGTCATCAGACGTGTGGGGCAGCCATTATTTACCAAAGTTTGATAGGTTGCTTTGTGTTCAGCCGCAAAAAGATCTCCCATGGTTTTTCCAACAAATTCAGGAACGTGCGTCGATTGAATCCGCTCCCCTTGTCCTTCCCAATTAAGAGTGAGAAGGGTAAAAAATTTATCCTTTGGCCCATCAAGGTAAAGTTGCAATTGGCTATGTTGATCAACGGTTCCAAGGGCCCGGATCGGGGTTGTCCCTTTTCCCTCTTTTCCAACACTCTCCGCCCACAGTTGACGATACCAAAAGGAAAAAGAATCCAACAAATCACTATAGGGCATCATGACAGAAAGGGTTTTATGGTGATGCTTTTCTAAGTATACACCCATAGCCGCCCCTTCAAGGGCTGGAGGCGTTGTGCTTGCAAGATGTTGACGAAGAACATCCCGCGCCCCTTGTCGAAAAGCCCGTGGGTCGAGACCTGCCAGAATAGCGGGCAAAAGGCCTACCACAGAAAAACAAGAATATCTGCCGCCCACATCCGTCGGATGATCCAGGCAATACCAGCTGTGAGCCTCTGCGATTTGTCGCAAGGCATTATCTCGAGGCTCTGTGATGACGATAAAATGAGCGGGATCGATTTTCCCAACGTGCTGAAGACAGGTCAGCAACTGCATTAATGTTTCTGCCGTTTCCCCTGATTTAGAAATAACCAGGATCCCTGTTTTTGTGAAGTCTATCTTCTGAAGAAGGTTTCTAAAGGTAGAGGGATCTATATTATCAAGAAAATGCAAGCGCGGCTTTGCTTGGCTGGAAAGCGCATAAAGGGTTTTACCTCCAAGGCTTGAGCCTCCCGTCCCTAAGATGAGGATCTCTTCAAATCCCGCCAGACGATCGGCAGCCTGTTGATAAAGGTCTATATCTTCTGTCTGCTCTACAAGAGAAAGAGGGGCTAGCTGCCCTTTTTCAAAAGCGGCACGAAAAGTCCGCATTACTTCTGAGCTTAAGGAGCTGTAAAAAACATCATAATCAGTCTTTTTAGAAAAACATCCTTCAAGATTTTGGGTGTACGTCATTTTTTTCCTTTTGAATCAGTAGGGGAACACTTTTCCTCAAGCGCGCCTGCTCTTTGCGTTTGCGTAAGTTTTCCCGTAACGCTTGAGCAAGGCGCTGGTTTTTTTTCTCTTTTTTCGTTTGAGAAAAGGCCTTAAGAGAAGGAGGATCCGTCGGTATTTTCGTTTGCATCAAACTTTCCATGATCTTTGTTGAAGAAAAATTAACTTCTTTTAAGCCATCTTGTCATGTAATTTTTTTACCAAATAGAGAATCCCCTCTCTTGATTGCTGGGGCTCTCTGTGGCATCTTGCCCAAATCGCCGTCGTAGCTCAGTGGTAGAGCACACCCTTGGTAAGGGTGAGGTCGAGAGTTCGATCCTCTCTGACGGCACCAGGCGCCCTTGATTTATTTCTTTAAAATCAAAAAGACTACCATCCACAACAGGCCAGAAAGCAGAGACGTCAGAAGAAGCTTAAAGCCAATATGGGGCATTTCAGGAGCACTTGTCGCGTGTCCTGGCTCAGTTTTTTCAGGAAGACGTATTCCCCAAGGCAAGACCAAAAAAAGGACCACAATCCACACCATCACGTAAACAAGAATGCCGGTGGAAAGGGTCATTCTCCTTCCTGATTATCTTTAGGAGTAGGAGACTTAAAATCAACCTCAATTTTAACACCGACACCTCCAACACCTTCCAAAGAGCTGGAAGACGTCCGAGGAGCTGGATGAGCAGGTCCAATCCGTCCAACATCGACTCGTCCGACAACAGGAGACGGTGAGACTTGCTCCAGCTCGACTGAAACGCCAAAGAAATCTTTAGCATCTAAAGAGAGCACGGGATTGCCATGATACCCGACCTGAGAAGTCTCCCCTCCCTTCATCTGAATGCCGGATAAAGCAAGTTGATCTTTAGCTTTTCCTATATCGGGCACTTCATAGGACAGGTGGTGAACGCCTCCTTGCGGGTTTGCTTTAAGAAAATCCTTGAGAGGAGAGTCCTCTCCTAAAGGCGTTATAAGCTCCAAAAGCGTATTAGGAAGCTTCACCACAGCAAGCCGCATTCCTTGATCAGGAAGATCTTGAGGGGAAGTCACAAAGGCTCCAAAGACATCTTTGTATTGTTGAATAGCAACAGTTAAATCAGGAACAGCAATGGCGATGTATTTTAAGTTTCCAATCATTGTGTTTTTTTCTCTTTTTCTGACATTTTACATAAGAACATTATAGAGGATTGCGCGCAAGTCCTTTAACCCTTTTTAAAGAGGATTCGTTCTATATTCAATCACACATAAAAATAGAAGAAAAAAATGGATAAATCAGACACTCTCTCATCTTCTCTACATGAGACTGACAATCTAGGAACTCCCCTTGTCTCCATCTCTGCCTTAACACTTAAGGCGCGAGAATTGCACATAGATACGCGCAAACATCTGATGGCTTTTATCCGCGGAGACTGCCCACTCTGCAAGAGTGCTGGGTTTAGATCTGAAACCAGAGTTAATATTACAAACAAAACTCATTCTATCATTGCCACGTTGATGGTGCTGGACTCTCCTCTTCTCAAGACTGGTGAAATTGGACTGTCGAACAGTGCCTGGGAAAAACTAGATGTTCAAAAGGAAGAAAATCTTATTGTAACCCTTGCGGAACCCTTGGATTCTTTTGGATATGTCAGAGGGAAACTCCATGGAAAAAACCTCACTGAGGCCAACCTTAAAACAATCATGACTGACATCTTAGAGGAGCGCTATTCTGATATCCAACTATCCTCCTTTATTACAGCCTGCATTAATTTTACTCAGGACGAAACTATTGCCTTAGCAAAAACCATGAGCGAAACAGGTCATCAGCTTAAATGGCTTCAGCATCCTATTGTTGACAAACACTGTGTAGGAGGATTGCCGGGAAATCGTACAACCATGATTGTTGTCCCCATCCTTGCTGCTTTTGGTCTTACCATCCCAAAAACTTCCTCAAGAGCGATTACCTCCCCCTCAGGAACAGCTGACACTATGGACGTTATAGCTCCCGTTGATCTGAGTATTGAAAGCATGAAAGGGGTTGTTGAAAAAGAAGGAGGGTGCATCATTTGGGGAGGGTCCGTTGATTTAAGCCCAGTTGATGATGTACTGGTTCAAATCGAACGCGCGCTCGATTTGGATAGTATGAATCAATTGGTCGCTTCTGTTTTATCAAAAAAAATAGCTGCAGGCTCAACCCATGTGCTCATCGATATGCCCATCGGCCCCACGGCAAAAGTTCGCTTTCAGAATGAGGCTCATGTTTTAAAGGATCTTTTCCTGAAAGTCGGAGAAGCTGTTGGACTTCAACTCCAAGTTGTTGAAACCGATGGGAATCAACCTGTTGGCAGAGGAATTGGCCCTGTTCTTGAAGCCAGGGATGTGCTCTCCGTTCTTCGAGGAAAAAAAGAAGCCCCCCAAGATTTGAAGGAGAGGTCCCTTTTCCTTGCGGGAAATATTTTAGAGTGTTGGGGAGGGGTAGCAGCGGGAAAAGGTCTTGGAGAGGCTCAAAAAATCTTAGAGACGGGATTGGCTCTCAAAAAGTTTGAAGCAATCTGCAAAGCGCAAGGGGGAATGCGAGAACCCCGCCTCTCTCCTATCAAACAGGTGGTCACCACAAACCAAAAAGGCATGATTTTGGATATTGATAATCGTCTTATATCGCGGATTGCAAAGCTTGCGGGGGCACCTGATTCGCCCGCAGCAGGCGTTGACCTTTATGCTTCCTTAAGAACACCCGTTGAAAAAGGACAACCCCTTTTCACCATTTATGCCGAATCTCCCGGAGAGCTGAATTATGCTCTTAATTATTTTTATAATCATCAAAATGTGATTTTGATTGGAGAAAAAGATTAATGAAATCGCTCGTTTTTAACTTCCCCTCTCCGTCCCCATTGGGCGCGCTCATCACACAAGGGATGGGAGCAGAAGAAGGACGTTTTCTTCTAAAATCATTTCCCGATGGAGAGAGCTATCTTCGTCTCGAAAGTCCTGTTAAAGACCGTTCTGTCTTCATTAATGCTCCCCTTGTTCATCCTAATGGGTGGATTTTAGATCTTTTGTTCTTAAGTGATACTCTTCGTGCCCAGGAGGCTAAGCAGGTTGTCCTTGTGGCGCCTTACCTTGCTTATATGCGCCAAGATAAAATTTTTCACCCTGGAGAGTCGTTGACTTCTGCAACCTTCGCACATCTTCTCTCAACACACGTTGATTCGCTGATAACCGTAGATCCCCATCTCCATCGCTATCATAATTTGAGCGAGCTTTATTCTATTCCAACGACTGTGGTGCATGCAGCCCCCCTTATCTCTGCGTGGATTCATGAGAACGTTCAAGATCCCTTTCTGATTGGACCGGATGCGGAGAGTTCCCAATGGGTTAAGGAAATAGCAAAAGATTTACCCTTTATTGTTTTGAATAAGACCCGACATACGGATGGTCATGTAAGAATAACCTGGCCGCAGGAAGTAAATATCGGAAATAAAACACCCGTTTTCGTAGACGACATCGTTTCCTCCGGTGAAACCCTATTGGAAGCTCTCGCTCACCTTAAAAACCAAGGAACAAAGGCCCCTATTTGCCTGGCCATCCACCCCATTTTTGCAGGGAACGCCTATGAAGAAATAAAAGCAGCAGGAGTTCACAAAATTGTCACTTGCAATACAATTCCGCATCCCAGCAATCAAATTGATCTCTCTCCCTTGCTCTTAAAAGCCCTGAAGGAGTTCCAACAATGAACAACAACGAAAACTTGCCACTTGAGATTGCAGGAACAATCGTTCCTCCGGGAACTACAAAAACTGTGTATCTTCCCATTGCTATGATTCACCATCATTCTGCCTTTGACTTAACCTTACGCATCATTCATGGGAGTCGACCTGGAAAATGCCTTTTCATCAGTGCTGGCATTCACGGCGATGAAATCAATGGGATTGAGATCATTCGCCGTGTCCTTCATTCTCCCCTCGTCAAACATATCAAAGGCACTCTCATCGCTATTCCCGTTGTGAATGTCTTTGGAATGCTAACACAAAGCCGTTATCTTCCAGACAGGCGTGACCTAAATCGAAGCTTTCCTGGCTCTGAAACAGGGTCAGCTGCGGCCCAATTGGCAAATGTCTTCTTAAAAGAAATTGTCGAGAAGTGCACCCATGGAATTGACTTACACACAGGATCTAACAACCGCATGAACTTACCTCAAGTGCGCTGCGATTTTGAAAGCAAAGAAGCGTTAAAGCTTGCTTTAGCTTTTGGAGCCCCTGTTGTTCTTAAAGCAGAGGTTCGAGAAGGATCTCTTCGAGAAGCCTCAGAAAAGCGTGGAATTCCAACTCTCACCTTTGAAGGCGGAGAAGCCCTCCGTTTTAATGAATTCGCAATACGAGCAGCTGTTCAAGGAATTTTTCGCCTTATGGCAAAACTTGGAATGATTCCTTCAGAGAAGTGTTCGTCCATCAGGAAGTCTCCCGTTATTTCTGAGTGGAGTCATTGGCTGCGCTCACCTAACACTGGTTTTTTTCACAGCACATCCCTTTTGGGAAAAAAAGTCTTCAAGGGAGAAGTCATTGGAAAAATTATGGATTCCTTAGGAAGCATCTCTACCGATGTTGTGGCTCATCTTGATGGAATTATTGTGGGAATGAACCAAATCCCTATTGTTTATAAAGGAGATGCTCTCTTTAACATTGCTTGG
>JACPNY010000026.1 GCA_016185255.1 Pseudomonadota bacterium | reverse complement strand
TCGCTCCAGAGCTTCTCAATTTTAAAGGTATTTTGCCATTGCCATGGCTCACTCATATGCGCCGTTTTAAGCTTCCATGATAGATACACAGCGCCAAAAAGGAGAATAAAGATCCCTAACTGCTTTTTGTACCCCTTGATCCATAAAATATAAAAGGCAGCCGGCACCACAGCTATTAGCGGTTTTTTAAGCATATAAAGGCACAGAAGCGCTATAAAGAAAAAAATAAGGTTTTCCTTTGAATTGTTTTTCCCCATCTCCCCACTTAAAAAGAGTGTTGAAGACAGCAACAAACAGAGCGGAAACTCAATCAAGAGGTTCTGAGCCGATTTCGTTACAAAGAAGATAATTAAAATGCCCAAAACAAGGAAAATCGCCTTCAAGAAGGCTAAATCAAATTTTTCTTTTATAAAGAAGCAAAAAGATAACAATAAGTTAATACGAACCGCATAAACAAGGGACGCATCAAACCCCTTGGGAGTAAAGAACTGAAAGAAGGTGGCTTGCAATGTCCAAAGGGGGGTGTAATTCCCTGTGTGCCAATGTTCCTGAGGAATAAGAGAATTTTGACAATAAAATAGTTGAGGGAGAGACACCCAATGGGAGAGTTCATCACAATGACGGGGCACGTAAGAAACAATAAACAGAAAGGGAACGATAAATAAGAAAGAAACAAAATAGTCAGATTTTAAAAAGGATTTAAGCTCATTTTCTCTAAAGCAGAACACGCATCCCACAAGTCCTATGGCAAAGGTTATATAACAAGCTAAGCTAAGCTTATCTGGCATCAACAGCCACAAACTATAAGTAAGCAGCAAGGCCGCCCACGATCCCCAAAACACACAACTGCCCCAGTTTACTTGTTTTTCTTGCGTGCCGTTTAAAAGGAAGAGAAAGTAAGAAGCCCCTATCCCTATGACATTAAACACAACACACGCGATGATGTTACTCATAAGTGGCTCTCCATGCTAAAATCGCCACCAGGACAAAAGAAAAAAGAGAGGAAGAAGAATGGCAACCGACCACCCCATATACCCAAAAAAACTCGGCATTGGGATTTTATGACCTTCCGCAATCGTTTTAACCATGAAGTTAGGAGCATTTCCAATGTAGGTCATCGCTCCCATAAAGACAGACCCACAGGAAATAGCCACCAATGTCCCAGAAAAAACTGACATCAAGGTCGGTGCCTCTCCTCCTGCCATATAAAAGAACACCAGATATGTGGGAGCATTATCTAAAAAGGAAGATAACCCCCCTGAAAGCCAAAAATACATAGCATTTTGGGGAAGCCCATTACGGGTAACAAGGGATACCAAAGGAGCGAGAGCTCCTTGAGTCCCTGCCTCAAGAATCGCAATCACAGGGATAACAGTTACAAAAATCCCAAAGAAAAGCTTGATAACTTCCTTTAAGGGTTCCCAAGAAAAGTGATTCGATTGATGGATATCCTTAGAGGTCAAAAAATAAGATCCCATGGCCAAAAGGATAAGCCCCCCATCCCTCACCACATTTTGAAGGTCAAGGGGAACTTCAGCAATATGCACGGAAATTCCCGGATTCCACATCCCACTCATCAGCACAAATCCCATCACACCTACAAAAAGAAACCCATTACAACCCCCTTTTAGTGTGATCTGCGGCCACAGGTTTTGAAGAAAAAGGCCTTCTTTCTTTACCAAGACCGTATCAAGGGCATAAAAAATCAACAGCAAGGGAAACGCAATCATAAGCATTTCGAGGGAAAGGAACTTAACCGTCCAAAAAAAGCTTACCCCATTTAAAAATCCTAAAAAGAGAGGGGGATCTCCAAGAGGCGTTAAGGCCCCTCCAACATTGGCGATCAGAAAGATAAAAAAAATCATATGATGGACACGGTTTTTGCGCCTCTCATTCATATGAAGAAAAGGGCGGATCAACAGCATAGCCGCTCCTGTTGTGCCAATCCATCCTGCCAAAAACGTCCCAAATGCCAAAAAAGCTGTGTTAGCAAGTGGTGTGCCTGGAGACTCCACACGAATCTGAATCCCCCCTGCTATTGTATAAAGGGATCCGATCATGATCACAAAGGGAAGATAATGATGAAAGAGAGTTCCTAAAATTTCAATCTTTGCAGGCAGGAAACCAAAGGCAACACTTAAGCCTAGGATGGTCACCAGCGCCCAGACCCCTGCCACTTTCCCATAATGGGCTTCCCAAAAGTGACTGGCAAAGAGAGGTAAAAGAGCTAAGGAAAGCAGCATCCCTACAAAAGGAAAGGCCCACCATAAACTTAAACTTGCGTCAGGGGGTATCCCCCCCCCTGCCAAGAGAGGTGAGGGGGTAAGAAGGAGTAGCCCTAACAACACAACTCTCAGAGCCACCTCATGAAAATTTGTGAGGAAACTAAGCTCTTTTACCTCTCCCCTTTGTGGGAGAGGTCGTCGCGTAGCGACGGGTGAGGGGGTTTTAAGACCATCTTTGATACTGTTGTTCCAAAAACGCATAACTTTAAATCCATCCTTTTCAAGAACCCGTGTACGGTGATTATCATAGGTTTCTTGATCTGCATGTTGTCCTCTCTCAAACTTTGTGCGCACTGCTTTTTGAAATTTTTTCAACATCCGCTATCCTAAAAACCCCTCACCCGCCCCTTTGGGGCGACCTCTCCCACAAAGGGGAGAGGTGGTTCTTTTACCTGAAAAATCAACCTTATCCCACCCCATTTTGGGATTAAACACCTAAGAAAAGGTCGAAAATTTTCATGAGGGGACCCTGACACAACCCTTGACATCTGCACGCCTTTATCCCATGTCTTTTATAGTGAATACTATAGAATACAAAGGTGAGAGCATGAAAGCCTTTCTTTTCCCAGGGCAAGGATCACAAAGTATCGGCATGGGCCGTGATATTTATGATGCTTTTTTGTGTGCGCGCGACGTGTTTCATGAAGTCGATGAGGCTCTTCAACAAAATCTTACAAAAATTATCTTTGAAGGTCCTGAAACAGAATTGACCCTTACAGAAAATACCCAACCCGCCCTCATGACCGTAAGCCTTGCTTTAATGCGTGTGTTGGAAAAAGAAGGAGGGCTCTCTCTTCCCCGCGCTGTCTCTTATGTGGCTGGCCATTCTTTGGGAGAATACTCAGCTCTTTGCGCAGCAGGGTCCTTGAGCCTGACTGATACAGCCCGTCTTTTAAAAATTCGTGGACAAGCCATGCAAAAAGCCACCCCTCTTGGTGAAGGGGGCATGGCGGCTCTCCTCGGTCTTGACTTGGAGGTTATTGAAAAAATTGTAAAAGAAGCCGCACAAAACCAAGTTTGCCAAATTGCCAATGACAACAGCCCCGGCCAAGTGGTGATTAGTGGCCATCTGGAAGCCATTGAACGTGCGATTGAGCTTTCCAAGGATTATGGAGCAAAGCGGAGTATCATGTTGAATGTGAGCGCCCCTTTTCATTGCGCCCTTATGCAGCCCGCTCAAGACCGAATGAAAACCGCTTTTCAAGCTGTTCACGTGTCAAACCCTTCTGTCCCTGTCATAGATAACGTCTCCGCTGAGCCCATTCAGAATGGGGAAGACCTAAGCACTCTTCTCATCCAACAAGTCACAGACCGCGTGCGCTGGCGTGAAAGTATTGCACACATGGCTGATTTGGGCGTTCACACAACCATTGAAGTGGGGGCAGGGAAAGTTCTTACTGGGCTTTCAAAGCGTATTGTCCCCTCTCTTGAGGCCTTTGCTCTTAACACACCTTATGACATTGAAACATTTTTAAAGAATGACGTTGCAGCATAAAGGAGGAATCATGTTTAATCTTCACGGGAAAAAGGCTCTTGTCACAGGCGCAACGGGAGGTCTCGGCGCTGAAATTGCCCGAGGTCACAGGCGCAACGGGAGGTCTCGGCGCTGAAATTGCCCGAGCTCTTTATCACCAAGGAGCATCTGTGGTCCTTTCAGGAACACGAAAGGAAAAACTTGAAGCCCTGGCCAAGGAATTGGGAGAGCGCGCTTACGTGATCTCGTGTGATCTTTCCAATCCAGAAGAAACGCAACGGTTGATTCCAAAGGCAGAAGCTGCTTTAGGTGGCCTGGATATTCTGGTGAATAATGCGGGCCTCACCCAAGACGGGCTCATGCTCCGTATGAGTGACGATCAGTGGTCAAAGGTGATTGAAGTGAATCTGACCTCCTGCTTTCGCCTCTCCCGGGATGCCATTAAAGGCATGATGAAACAACGCGCGGGGCGGATTATTAACATTACCTCCATCGTCGGCGTCACAGGTAATGCGGGGCAAGCCAATTACGCCGCTTCCAAGGCTGGCCTTATCGGCCTTTCAAAATCCTTGGCCGCCGAAGTGGCCACACGTGGCATTACGGTCAATTGCATCGCCCCTGGATTCATTGAGTCCCCCATGACATCTGTGTTAAATGAAAAACAACGAGAGAATATCCTGAGCGCAATCCCTCAAGGCGCAATCGGGGCACCGCAAGATATTGCCGCAAGCGTCGTCTATCTAGCCAGCGACGAAGCCAAATATGTGACGGGGCAAACCCTGCACGTCAATGGCGGCATGACAATGGTGTAGTTTTTAACATTTTTATCTTCATGTTGTGATGTCAATTTTGCTTGCATATGCCTTCTTATAATGCTTAGCCACATTTGAACTCTTAATTTTTTTTTACATTCTTGCCTAGCCAAACAAATAAGAATATGGTAGGTACCCATAGGTAAAGAATAAGATAAAAGATTTTATCTATTCTATGATATTGTCAACCAGTTAAGGAAGAGAATTAAATGAGTGACGTTGGAACACGTGTAAAGAAAATTGTCGTTGAACATTTGGGCGTTGATGAAGACAAAGTCACAGAAAACGCAAGTTTTGTGGACGACTTAGGCGCCGACAGTTTGGATACTGTTGAATTAGTTATGGCTTTTGAAGAAGAATTTGGATGTGAAATCCCTGATGAAGCTGCTGAAAAAATCATGACCGTTAAAAACGCTATTGATTACGTCTCTGAACGCGCATCTAAATAAACCTGATGGTACAATTAAATATGCGTCGCGTTGTTGTTACTGGATTAGGTCTTGTGACTCCCTTAGGAAATGGTGTTGACTCTTCTTGGAGGCACCTTATTGCTGGGAAGTCAGGGATTCGGCGCATAGATACCTTTAATATAGACGAGATTCCTTCAAAGATCGCTGGCCTTCTCCCTCAAGGAGAAGCCCCAGGACAGTTCAATTTCAACGACTATGTCCCTCCCAAAGACCGCCGTAAAATGGATGATTTTATCATCTATGGCATTGCGGCCGCGGAAGAAGCTTTGAAAGATTCAGGCTGGGTTGCTGAAACAGAAGAAGACCAAGAGATGACGGGCGTTATGATTGGCTCAGGCATTGGCGGTCTTGCTAAGATTTATGAAGCCTCCATCACGTTAAAAGAAGGAGGACCTCGAAAAATGAGTCCTTTCTTTATCCCTTCTTGCCTCATTAATCTTATCTCAGGTCAAGTGTCCATTCGCCATGGCTTTAAAGGTCCCAATCATGCAGTTGTAACCGCCTGTTCAACGGGTGCGCATGCCATTGGAGATGCGGCTCGCCTTATTCAATGGGGAGATGCAGACGTCATGCTGGCAGGCGGCGCTGAAGCCGCCGTCTGTGAAGTTGGAGTATCTGGGTTTACAGCTTTGAGAGCTCTTTCAACAAATTTCAATGACACTCCAGAAAAAGCCTCCCGCCCCTGGGATCAAGCAAGAGATGGCTTCGTTATGGGAGAAGGGTCTGGTATTGTCGTTTTAGAAGAATATGAGCATGCAAAAAAGCGTGGTGCAAAAATTTATGCTGAAATTATAGGTTATGGACTTTCCGGCGATGCTCATCATATTACAGCACCTGCAGAAGATGGAAGTGGCGGCTATCGAGCCATGCGTAATGCTCTTCGCCGAGCTGGGATCACACCAGATGATCTAGGGTATATCAATGCCCACGGTACAGCCACCCCTATGGGAGATATGATCGAGCTCAATAGCGTCAAGCGCCTGTTCAATGGAAGCAAGACAACGATGAGCATGTCCTCTACAAAATCCGCCATTGGCCATTTACTAGGGGCAGCAGGAGGCGTTGAGGCCATTTTCTCCATTCTTGCCTTAAGAGATGGCATTTTACCTCCTACTTTAAACCTGGATAACCCTTCAGAAGGCTGTGAAGGAATTGATCTTATCCCCCACAAAGCAAAAGAAAAAAAGGTACGCTACGTCATGTCCAATTCCTTTGGCTTTGGCGGCACTAATGCGTCTCTCGTGATGGGAACAATTTGAGAGCTCTTTTTTCTAAAAAGTGTCTCACTTACGTTGTTTTATTCTCTCTTTGCGCCTTTACCTTCTTTGGGGTAGGCATCACTTATTGGTTCCAGCACCCTCAACATAACAAAAGTACAGTTGTTCTTATTGAAAAAGGATCATCCCTCACACAAATTGCAGCCCACCTCAATCAGCAAGGGGTCTTAAACGTTCCGCTTCTTTTTAAAGTCTTTTTGTATGGAACGAAAAGTTGGAAGGATCTGAAAGCAGGAGAATATTTGATTCCTGCTGCCCTCTCCCCCGCCCAACTCATTCATATTTTGACACAAGGTGATGTTATCCTCCACCCCGTTACCTTAATTGAGGGAGAGACCAGCCACAGGCTTACCCAAAAACTTCTTGCAGACGACCGTTTCGAAGGGCCATGTGAAATACCTCCTGAAGGAAGCATCCTCCCGGAAACCTATCATTTTCCTAGAGGGACACATCGCTCTAAAATTATTACCCATATGCAAAAAGCAATGACAGAACGGCTTGCAGAAATTTGGGCCCAACGTTCATCTGATCACCCTCTTCAATCGCCTAAGGAGCTTGTTGTCTTAGCCTCCATCATTGAAAAGGAAACAGCGCTTCCCTCGGAAAAATCTTTTGTGGCCGCTGTTTTTTTAAATCGCCTCAAATACGGAATGCCGCTGCAAGCTGATCCTACCGTTCTTTATGCTCTTACAGAAGGGAAAGAAGGCTTAGGTCGCGATCTTACCCGTAATGACCTTCAGGTTAAAAGTCCTTATAATACCTACCTCAATCTCGGCCTTCCCCCCT
>JACPNY010000062.1 GCA_016185255.1 Pseudomonadota bacterium | reverse complement strand
GTCAGCTCCGACACATTGTCCACGGGTGTGTACGTCTCTATATTGCAAATCTTCCTAAAGTCATTCACCGCATGGCTACAGTTCGCCGCACTCCCCCCAACGCCTAATAAAAATAACCGTCCCCCGCGCTCCCTCAACTCCCCAAGCTCTCTCGCCATCTCATCTATCTGACCCGCGTCGATCTTCCCCGCTATCTCCACAGCTTCCCTCATATACTCCTCGCTCGCACTTACTCCTACCATCTCCTTACCCTCTCCTCTCTCTTGTCTATCCTTAGGGATCTCACCCTTCTCTCGTCTTATAATCATATTTCCTCCTTAACGCAACTCTCCTGAATTCTGCGTCTGAAACCGTAAACAAGAAACTTCGGGATTTCTGAAGGAAGACAAGGCTCAATCTCTTACAGACTGGATAGCCTCTTTACAGAAGCTTCTTGATTTCACAACAATAAACTATAAGCTGGTCTGAACTTCAGCAATTCATTCAAGGATATTCCATGACCCCGCCTATTTTGCAGGATGTGCCAGAAAACATAGAAACGGAACGGCTTTGGCTAAGAATCCCGCGTGCAGGGTGGGGAGAAAAGGTTCATGAAGCCATTATGGATGGTTATGAAGACTATGTTAGGTGGCTAAACTGGTCTCCCACGCCGCCTTCTCTTGAACAGGTAGAAATTGACTGCCGCGCGCAGCATGCTCGGTTCATTCTCCGAGAAGAGCTACGTTATCTTATCATTGAAAAAAAGTCTGATCATGTCATTGGACGGTGTGGCCTCCCTGCTATTCAAGCTCTATGGGTTATTCCCCAATTTGGACTTTCTTATTTTGTTCGAAAAAGCGCACGTGGGTATGGCTATGCAGCAGAAGCAGCCCATGCTCTGGCAACAATGGCTTTTAAAGTTTTAAAGGCAAAAAAAGTTGAAATTTATGCGGATGCGGACAATCATTTTAGTCGAAAGATCCCAGAAACACTCAATTTTACTCTCGAGTGTCAGAAAAAAGGTGGCTGGCCTCGGCAAGATGGAGCGCTTGCAGATCTTTTAACATACGCTCTGTTTTCTGAAGAAAACTTACCCTCATACAAAGTGCAGTGGTAATTAACAGGGTTCTATTGATTCTGAACAACAGAAAGAAAAATATCATGACTAAAGCAGCGTCTTCTTCTCTCTCATGTCCAGATTCCATCTCTTATTACGATACGCATGCGCAGCATTTCTTTGATACAACTATCGTTTATGACCTTTCTCAACTTTATGACCTCTTCCTTCCCCATCTTCTAAAAGGAGCAAAAATATTAGATGCGGGCTGTGGGTCTGGAAGAGATAGTAAATGCTTTCTTGATCAAGGATATAACGTCGTGGCGTTTGATGGATCTCAAAAATTAGTTAAGCTTGCAAAACAACTAACGGGATTACCTATTCAACATAAACTCTTATCACAAGTGAATGATAATGAAGAGTTTGATGGAATTTGGGCCAGTGCGTCTCTTCTTCATGTGCCTAAGATTGAGCTATTAACCGTCCTAGAAAGACTTAAAAAAGCCCTTAAACCCAAAGGCATTTGGTATATGTCCTTTCGATATGGGGAGGGTGAGCATGATGAGGGAGAACGGTATTTTTATGATCAAACGGAAGACTCTCTTACAAAGATATTGGAACACCTAGGAGGAGTGACAGTGCTCCACATGACTGTTCCAGAAACCTTAAAAAGTCGACGAGGATATAAGTTTATAGCGTGTGTTGTACAAAAGAATTAACCTACTCCTTCCTTTCTTTTATACGTCTTAGAATCTTCAAGATGAATTTGCTTCATGTGATCTTCAAAGAGGTGCGCTTCCGTAAAAGTCATGACGTCTGCTGACTCATGATCAAGGGTGAGTTTGCCTTCGAGGTGATCCATTTCATGTTGAAACACTTTGGCCTCAAATCCTTCAACTGTTTTTTCAATCCATTGGCGGTCTACATCTTGATAACGCACTTTAATTTTTGTCCATCGGTCTACGTGTGTGCATCGAAGAGGAACAGAAAAGCAGGCTTCTGCTCCTCTTACATATGACGGCCCTATAGGTTCAAGTGATGGATTAATCACAATCCTTAAGTTTTCTGTTGTTCGATCAGGCGTATAAATAAAAATGGGAAGAGAAAGCCCAATTTGAGGAGCTGCAAGTCCTGCCCCTCCTTTTAAAACCTTATCTCGAACATAGAGAAGTTTTTGAACAGTCGGCGGGACGCACGCCCAATCGTCTTCTCCTATAAAAGGAGTTTTTTTACGAAGGATGCTCGTTAAATCATCATCGCACGTGATAATTTCTTCGTATTTTTGAGAAGCGTAGCTTGTCATAATGGCCTCTATAGTGTTGCAATAAACTTTATAAGAGCAAGAGATCTAAGTGGAAAGCAAACGTCGTTCACCTGAAGGAGAAAAATACTGATCAATCTCTTTCTCTTTAAGCTCCTCTACGGCTCCAGGGCGCCATCTTGGCAAGTGATCCTTATCAATTAAAACAGCCCGTATCCCTTCCATAAAATCATGTCCCTCAATAAAATGATAGCTAAGAATAAATTCCATCTCCATTCTTTCTCCAAAGGAAAGTGCTGGCCCCACTTCCTTTAGTTGACGGAAGGTGACGGCTAAGCTTGTGGGGGATTTTGACCTCAATATATTATAAATATTTTGTGCAAAAGGAGAGCGGTCGTTCCCCAGACTTTGTAAGATATCTTGAAGAGAGGGTTTGTTAAAATGAGTCTCGATAAGCTCTTGATGAGTTTCTAAAAACCCTTTTTTCAGAGGGACTTGAGAATGAAGGGGAAGAGCGTCCTCAAGAGGCATTCCTTTTAACAAATCTGCTTTGAAAAGGGGCAAGGATGAGGATGGCATAAAGTGGGTCGCAAGCCCTGTCCATAGGGAATCTTCCGCTTTAAGGCGCGTTCCTGTAAGGCCTAAGAAAAGGCCAATGACACCAGGAGCTTGATTTAAGAAGGTGGTGCCGCCTGCATCGGGGAAAAGGCCGATTCCTGTTTCTGGCATGGCGAGAAGAGCACGTTCTGTTACAATGCAGTGAGATCCGGTGACAGAAATTCCCATTCCACCCCCCATTGCAATGCCATCAATCAAGGCGACATAAGGCTTTGTGTATTGATAAATCTGGGAGTTGAGGGTGTATTCTTCTCGGAAGAAATCTCTGCACGCTTGGAGGTCTCCCCGCGTTTTTGCCGCATAGAGAGCCCGCACATCTCCTCCTGCACAAAAAGCCTTTTCGCCAGCTCCTTCAACCACAACTGCTTTGAGGGTGGGTATGTCTTCCCATCTCTTTAAAAGCTGAGAAAGAGTGTGAGCCATGGTTATGGAAAATGCATTTAAAGCCTGGGGGCGATTAAGGGTTATCCAGCCGATGTCGTTTTTAAGATGACTTAGAATGTTCATGGGGGAGATTATTTACCAGGTAATTTTATATTTAGAGTTATGATCTTGTTCTTGAATACGCACTTTTTGCTGTTCAATTTGATTTCTTGCTTCAAGAGCACGGGCTTTCCTTTCCTTAAGGGCCAGTTCATCCTCACGCGCGTCTTGTTCTTTCATACAGTCCGCAAATTCTCGAGTGCCTGATTGATAGCCATAATCCAAGCAACGAGAACGATAAACGGCGAGTTGCTGATCGCGGGTCAGAGGCGGCTCACATGCGGAGAGGAGGATAAAAAAAGGAAAAAACGGGATGAATTTTTTCATAACACACTCCACGTAATGTTTGGAGCGGGTGAAGGGAATCGAACCCTCGTCTGAAGCTTGGGAAGCTACTGCTCTACCACTGAGCTACACCCGCTAACTTTTTGAGTTATAGGGAATTCGGAAAAGATGTGCAAGGGAGGTTGTATGGAGAGTTTCTCATCTGACGTTTTTTTATTTTCTTACTCTTTCCTTGTCATCCTTGACCTAGAAATGCTTTGTTTTCCGCAAGGAAAACATTTCGCATTTCTAGGATCGAGGATCTTATAGTAACATATTGGCGTTTCTAAAAGATCCTCGATCCAAGAAATTCTAAAGATTTGCTTTGCAAATCAAGAACTTCTAAGTCAAGGATGACAAAGTGACGGAATATTTTTTCTCCACAACTGAGGTTATATAAGGAAAGGATCTCTTCCGATGATTGAACAACGCCTCCGAGAGTTGGGCCTTGACTTGCCTCCTCCATCTCCTCCTGCGGCGACCTATGACCCTTATGTCAAGGCTGGATTTTTGGTGTTTGTTTCAGGGCAGCTTCCGGTGTGGAAGGGAGACCTTAAATATGTGGGCAAAGTGGGGCTTGCCTTTTCAATTGAAGATGGACAAGAGGCAGCGCGCCTCTGTGCCCTGAATATCCTGACCCAACTCAAGGTGGCGTGTGAAGGGGATTTAAATCGGGTTATGCGCTGTGTGCGCCTTGGGGGATTTGTGAACGCGACGGATGATTTTAAGGACCATTCGAAGGTTATGAATGGAGCGTCAGAGCTTATGATTGCCCTTTTTGGAGAAAAAGGACGTCATGCGCGGGTTGCTGTGGGGGTCAATGCCCTTCCTCTTGGAGTAGCCGTTGAAGTGGATGCTATTTTTGAGGTTGACATGTGATGACATTGTTGTTACATTTAAAGCAAAGAGGATCAGCCTAATGCACACTGAAACTAGTAAATCATTGCACTTAAACATTCGTATTTCTGAACTTTCTAAGAATGTTCTCCAGCGAGCTGCTGAGATTGAGGGAGATACGTTGAGTCATTTTGTGCTCTCCCAAGCCTTAGAAAGTGCCTACAAACGCCTGTCTGAGACTCAGACTGTTGCTCTTAATCCCCAAGAACAACAACAGTTTTTTCATCTTCTTGAAAATCCCCCTCCCATTAACGCAACTTTTGCACAAGCAATTGAACGATACAAAAGAGTTAAAGAGAATGGTTCTGAGGTTTGAGCTCCTCTCAGAGGATCACAACCGACTGGATTTTGATTGTGGCGAAGAAGCTCTTAACCTTTATATACGGCATTTTGCTCGGCAAGATATGCGCCGTGATTTAGCTCGTACTTTTGTGGTAAGGCAGAAAGAAGATTTTAAAGTTATGGGTTATTATACGCTTTGCTCTGGGTCTATCGACGTTAAAGAATTACCGGAAAGGCTGCTTAAAAAGCTTCCTAAATATCCTCTTCCTGTGGCTCGTCTCGCACGTCTTGCTGTTGATAAGAAACAACAAGCTCAAGGGTATGGAGAACTTCTTCTGATGGATGCTTTATATCGCACGTCAGTAGCAAGAGAGAATATGGGGATTTATGGCATGATTATTGATGCTAAACATGAAAAGGCTAAACAATTTTATCAACGATATGGATTTCAATCTGTTTTTCTTAACCCCCTTCTTCTCTTTGCTCCTTTGGCAGATCTCCTGGATAAGTTTGAGATTACCCTACAATGACAAAACGATTTTCTCGCTCTTCTCAAGACCCTTCGCGCCTTTGGGTGTGGGGAATTCATGCGTGCAAAGCAGCTCTTAACAATCCCAATAGAAAGTGCTTTCGTCTGTTAGTGACGGCGTCCACCAGGCAAGAGTTCCCCTGCGAGGGTGATGTTGTTGATGGGGCATCCCTGTCCCGGCTTCTCCCTGAAGGGGCAGTGCATCAAGGAATTGCTATGGAAGTTGCCCCTTTGCCAGAGTCCTCTTTTCACGAGTTCGCTCAGTATGACAAAGGCGTCATTGTGGTCTTAGATCAAGTCACGGACCCGCACAATGTGGGGGCTATCTTAAGAACAGCTAAAGCTTTGGGGGCTTTGGGCGTCGTGATGACGGAACGAAATGCGCCACCTTTAGGGGGGGTCTTAGCAAAAGCCGCGTCAGGAGCCCTTGACCTGCTCCCTGTTTGGAAAGTCACAAACCTGGCGCGGACCTTGGATGAGCTGAAGGAATTAGGATTTTGGACCATAGGACTTGATGAACATGCTCCTAAAACCCTCTCTAAAGGAGATTATCCGTTGAAGCTGGCCCTTATCATGGGAGCAGAGGGGGAGGGGATGCGACGCTTGACTCAAGAAAAGTGCGATTTTTTAGTTAAACTCCCGACGGATCCTGAGTTTTCTACCTTAAATGTATCTGTGGCAACGGCCCTTGCCTTATATGAATTGGTGAGGGAGTAGATTACACCTCAACCTTGTGCGCCTTTGCGAATGCAAGAAGATCTTCTTTTAAGGAAGGAGAATACTCATCCAAGGCCGATGTGATAAAGGTCTCCGCTTTTTTGAGGGGAAGGCTTAAAATCATCTTTTTCAAAGACCCCGCCGCAGGACCTGACACAGAAAGAGAATGATAACCAAGAGCTAAGAGAGCGAGGGCTTGCAGGGGTTTTCCAGCAGCCTCTCCACAAATACTCACAGGAACCTTTTCAGCGTCGCACATTTGTTGAATTTTATGCAAATATCTTAAAAATGAAGATGATAGGACATCATAGCGATTTGAGACAATGGGATTGGTTCGATCGCACGCGTAGAAAAATTGAAAAAGATCATTTGTTCCTACAGAAACAAAGTCCACTTCTTTGAGAAGAACGTCCAGTTGCTCAACGAGAGAAGGGACTTCTATCATCACACCATAAGTAAGGGACAGGGGAAGAGGGATTTGTTTTTCTTGAGCTCGTGCCCATTCTTGGTCAACGTGGTGACGTGCCTCTCGATATTCCGAAATATCGGAAACCATAGGAAAAAGAAGGCGTAAATTTTTCCCCGCACTTGCGCGGATCAGGGCGCGCGCTTGCTGACGTAAAATGGTGACCTTATCAAGAGAGACTCGAATGCCGCGCCAGCCTAAGACAGGGTTTTCATCGGAAACGCGCCACATGTAAGGGACGATTTTATCGCCGCCAATGTCCAAGGTGCGAAAGGTAACAGGGTAGTCTTTGGTCTGATCTAAAACATCCCTGTAAATTTCTGTTTGCACTTTTACGTCGGGAAAGCTGGAGCGCATCATAAAAGGAATTTCCGTCCGGTAAAGGCCCACGCCCTCTATGCGGAACTCTTCTAGGTGGTGCAAATCAATGGGGAGGCCGGCGTTGAGCATTAAGGCAATGGGGGTGCCGTCGAGGGTTTGACATGGTTTATTGCTGAGCTCTTTGTTCAGAGCCTGGTTCTTTTTAATTTTGGTAATTTTTTCGCGGGCATCTTGAAGGGCTTCCGCATTGGGTGCCACCGTGATTGTGCCTTCTTCCCCATCAACAATGAGTTTATCTCCTTTGTTGACATGGGTTAAAAGGAAAGGAATACGCCCGACCACAGGGATATCAAGAGCGCGTGCCACAATGGCGACATGAGCCGTGTGTACA
Organism: Pseudomonadota bacterium; assembly: GCA_016185255.1. Lineage (GTDB taxonomy): Bacteria > Pseudomonadota > Alphaproteobacteria > UBA9655 > UBA9655 > UBA9655. Next base: position 9,326 of record JACPNY010000062.1, on the reverse strand, counting down.
CCTTCTTCTAAAACAACCCCTTTGATAAAACGTCGGTCATAGTCCAAAAGTTCTGCTGGTCCTAGGTTGTGAGCGACAAGGATTGTGGATTCAGGAAGCTCTTCAGAAATCGAGTCTTGCCCTGACAAATGTTTCAAAAGACGGCTAGCAAGGTCCTCAAGATCTGAAAGGCGCCCTTTCAGCACTTGATCACCAATTTGAGCATAGTGCTCGCGGGTGTGACGTCGAACTTTTTGAACAGCTGCTTCCGCAGTTAATCCTTGCTGGATATAATTTTGAATTTTCCGCATCCATCCTCGGTCACCAGCAATCATGCGATAAGAAGACAAAACGTCATGGGTGGTTTTCTCGAGATCGGGTGTTGATTTTACAAGACGATCTATGGCGTCAATCATCTCTCGGATAGCTAGCTTAAGGCGATCGCTTTCATATTTGCTATTGAGAGAAAAAGCCGTTTCTTTCCATGTATGGGGATGGTGGATAAAAGCCGTTCCGACGGCAACTCCAGAACTGAAAGGAATGCCTTGAAAGAGTTGTGTGCTTTCAATTTTTCTCTCTAAGGGGGTGAGGACAGGAAAGCGCGCCAACTCAGGTAGTTCTGCAAGAAAGTTACTAATTTCAGTTAAAGCCTTCTCCCTCCATTGTTCAAAAGGTTTGGAAGAAGGATTCTCAAGAGTAAGCACACCAATAATTCCCCTTGGAGAGAGGAGAGGAACACCAAGAAGAGCTAGATTCGTTTGTTCGGCAACGCCTGGACAGTAAAAAAAGTTGGGATGGTGTGAAATGTTGTCGCAGATAACATTTTTTCCTGTGGATGCAATGAAGCCGACCACCCCTTCTCCTACACGAAACCGAGCGGTATGACGATCGTAAAGAGCGGGGTCAAAGGCTGCAAAAACTTCCAAATAGTTATCTGGTGTGAGTAAATACAGAAAGGCTGCTTCAGCTCCCATCTCTTCAGACACGGTTTTTAGTGTAAATGTAAGACGAGAAAGAAGCGTCTGAGGCATTCTGAGAAGCTCATCCAGTTTTTGTAAAAGATTATGAAGGGGAAAGTTTTTTTGTGAAGAGACGTGAGATAACATAAAAGAGCCCTCTGCCATCAGTGAGTAAATCGAGATAAAACAGATTGTTTAGCTTGAAGAAGAAGTTCCTCTATAACTTCTTGTGTGGATTGCTCTTGAGTCACCATTCCAACGCTCTGTCCTGCCATAATGGATCCGCGCTCGATGTCTCCCTCAATAACAGCCCGTTTGAGCGCGCCTGCCCAAAAATGTTCAATTTTAAGCTGGGCTTCCTTCGCCTCTAATTCGTGACGGTCAACTTGTTCAATGAGCTCTCGTTGGTAAGCTAAAAAGTCCTGAGACGCTTGGTTAGAAATAGCCCTTACGGGGATGACGGGAAACCGAGGGTCAAGCTGTGGGGAGATGATGGCGTCCCTTGCTTGAGCTTTGATAAAGGCCTTTTTAAATTTAGGGTGGGCAATAGACTCTGTCGCACAAACAAATCGTGTACCAAGCTGACATCCTGCAGCGCCCATTTCAAGATAAGAGACAATGGCTTCCCCTCTTCCAATCCCTCCTGCCACAAAGATAGGAATTTCTTTGACATGAGGGATGATTTCTTGAATTAAAACGCTTGTGGAGACAGGCCCGATGTGGCCGCCAGCTTCCATGCCTTCGATAACAAGAGCATCTACGCCAAGCTTGACGAGTTTCTTTGCAATGACAAGGGCAGGAGCAAAACAAATAACCTTTAGACCTTTATCCTTAAGTTTTGTGATAGCTTGCGCAGGTGGAAGCCCTCCCGCAAGGACAACATGGGTCACCCCTTCTTCCACGCAAACATCAATTAGGTCCATAAGTTGAGGATGAAGAGTGATTAAATTCACACCAAATGGTTCTTGGGTGAGAGCTTGGGTTGCTTGGATTTCAGCGCGCAAAAGGGGAGGAGACATGGCGCCCGAAGCGATGACCCCAAATCCGCCCGCATTGGAGATAGCAGAGACAAGGTTTCTCTCTGATACCCATGTCATCGCTCCTCCTAATATGGCGTAACGCACGCCTAAAAAATCTTTTCCGCGACTCCATAAATTATCCAAATGTTTTCTAGCCGATTGCATTTAATTTTCCTCTACATCTAATTGATAGACGGTATGTAAGGTTGACACGGCTCTCTCTGCTTCGCGAGCCGCAATTAATACACTTAACTTAATATCTGAAGAGGCCACAGCTTGCACCTCAATTCCTTTCTCTCTTAAGGTTTGAAATAATTTGTGAGACGGACTGTACTCTGTTTGAAGCCCAGGTCCTATCACGGATATCTTTGCTACAGCAGAATTTTTTAACAAATCATGAAAATTAAATTTATTTTTTGCAGTTTGCAACGTTTCAATGGCTCGACTTTCTTCTGCAGCGGGGACGATGAAAGAAAAATCCACCAACGTTCCGCAAGGAAAAAGCTTTTGGTGACCCATATCAAGGGCAATATGTTGAGATTTCAAAAGGTCTTTAACGTCTTCAAGAGAGAGAGAGGAGGGGAGGGCAGAGAGAGTCAATTTTACATCACTTAAAGTATGGGCAATTCCACTGATATGCTTTCTGGTCGTTCTCAACTCATTTTCGCTTGTGACAAGTGTTCCAGGTGTGTTCCGAAGGCTTGAGAGAACGCGTAGGCGGACACGATTGTGCATGGCTAATTCGACAGAGTCCTTTTGGAGGACTTTTGCGCCTTGAGCGGCTAATTCCAGCATTTCTTGATAAGCAATATGATCAAGTTTCCCGGCCGCTGTGACGTAGTTGGGATCAGCTGTATAGATTCCCTCCACATCTGTGAATATGTCGCAGCGCTCAGCCTTAAGAGCTGCGGCAAGGGCAACGGCTGTAGTATCCGATCCTCCGCGACCTAAGGTTGTGATTCTTCCATCGAGGCTCACTCCTTGAAAACCCGCGACCACGGCCACGGTTCCTTTGTTTAGGTCTTGAAGAAGAAGGTCTGTGTCAATGTGATCAATCTTTGCTTGAGCATGATGAGAAGAGGTATAAATAGGAATTTGCCATCCTTGCCACGAGCGTGCAGGAATCCCTAAGTTTTGAAGAGAAAGGGCTAAAAGACCAGCGGTTACTTGCTCTCCTGAGGAAACAACTGCATCATATTCTGCACGGTCATAGGTTGTGGACAGGTCTCTAACGTACTCCACAAGGGTATTGGTTGTTCCCGCCATCGCGGAGACGACGGCCACAACCGAGTGCCCCGCCTCAATTTCTCCCTTTACGCGGAGGGCAGCTTTTTTAATGAGGTCAAGGGTAGCAACAGACGTGCCACCAAATTTTTGAACGATGCAAGTCATATTTCTGTTACACTGCTACACTGATTACGGTTACACTGCAATATGAATACACGCGATCCTCTCGAACTTGCTCATTTTAAAAACATGAGTTCCACCTGGTGGGATGAGAAGGGACCTCTTCGACTTCTGCATAGGATTACTCCTCAGCGTGTGGCTTTTATTAAGGAAAAGGTGGGGGTTTATTTTCGCATCCCTGAAGACTCCTTAAAACCCTTTCATGGACTACGTATTTTAGATGTGGGATGCGGTGGGGGAATTTTGTGCGAGCCTTTGGCACGGTTGGGGGCTGAGGTCACGGGCATTGATCCTTTGGAAGAAAACATAGCGCTTGCAAAAGCTCACGCAAAGGCTATGGATCTTTCTATTACTTATCTCTCCCATACTATTGAAGAGTTACCTCAGAATCTTTCTTCCTTTGATGTCATTATTGCCTCTGAGATAATCGAGCACGTTAAGGATCAAGATGGATTTTTAAAGGCATGTGTAGATCGTTTAAGTCCCGATGGAGGACTTGTTGTCACAACCTTTAATAAAACCCTAAAGTCCTATGTCTTAGGGATTATTGCGGCAGAGTATATTCTTAACTGGGCTCCTCGAGGTACTCATTCTTGGGAGAAGTTTATCTCTCCTGAAGTGCTCTCTCAAAAATTGAAGACTTTGGGGCTTGGGCTTCAGGAAATTACTGGGCTTCGTTTCTCTCCCTTAAGCGGGGAGTGGGGATTTTCTTCCTCTACCGATGTGAACTACTTTCTATGGGGAGCGCGATGTCTAAACCCTCATGAGAAAAACACTTCAGCTGGACACAAAAACGCTATTTAAGTATGATTTTGATAAGAATTAAAAGGAAAAATTATGCTACGCGAGCTTATCAACATAGTCCCAACGGGGTCTTTTTTTTTAATATCATTTGTTGTTTTTGCCTCCATCTCCATGTCTATTTTTTTTCTTACACGAAAATTTCTTGCTTCGTTTGTACGCGACACACATGGACCTTTTCTTCGCTCAACCGTTGAGATTCTTGTCTTAAGCTATGGTGTGCTGATTGGCTTCGTTATTATCACCCTGTGGAATGCGCATGAACAGTCACAGAATATGGTTAATGCAGAGGCAAACCACCTTGCCCTGATGATTTTTGATAGTGCTGCTCTTCCCGTTATTCAACATGATATTTTAAGTGGCGTAGGACAGTATACTAAGCACGTCACTCAAGACGAATGGTCTACTATGAAATTGGGGCAAACAAGTCCCCTTGCCCAGGAGTCAATCAAGAATTTATTTAATATTATTCAATCATATGTTCCACAAAATGAGAAGGAAATAGCATTTTATAATGAGATTGTTTCTCAACTTAACAAGGTTCTTGAGAGTCGGCGTCTGCGTTTAAATAGTTTAGATAGCGCTTTAACGACCCCCTTTCTCTTTATTTTGGTGTGTGGCATTTTTTTAATCGTGTTCGCTTTATCCCTTATCAGAACGGAAAACCCATTCATTCAATCCATGATCATTACCTTTGTTGTAACGGGTATTCTATCATTTAAACTTGCCTTGGCTGTTCTGATGGATTATCCGTTCTCAGGAGATATTTCCATCAGCAGTGGTGCGTTTTCAAAGGGCGTGCTGGCCCAATTTGCCGTACCTCCAAGTCATCCTTCCCTTCCTTAAAGATAGCAACAAGGGCGCTACTATAGTATTTTTTTAAGATGGCCAATTAAAAAAATTGACAAAACGCTTAGTTTTTTGCATAATGTAGAATAAATGATAAATATAAGGAGGGATCATGCGTTATCTTTTACTTATCCTCTTAGGTCTTTCTCTTCCTGCGATTGCTGAGCAGGCAGGACAACAACAGGGACAACAGGTGTCGCCTCCCTCTTCGACTGTTGTTGTGACGCCTCCTTGTGACCCTAAGGAAGAACTAACTCTGCCTGATTTTAATTAGGCTTGTGTAAGGATTAGGTATGGGGATTCTGGATGAAAATAACTTTTTGTCTGCAAAAGAGCGGGAGATGTACAACACTCTTTTAAAAACTCATGGACATAAACCCCATCATTTTGTCTTAGAAGTAAAGGAAGATCAAAGCGCTTTGGATATGAACGATATGCAATATGTGATCATTATAAAAACGCAAGCGACTCATGTTGGCTCTCAGAAATCAAAAACATACCTGAGTCGTGTGGAGTCTGGAACGTGGCTTTCTGAGTTTGAAGAGGACTTAAAAAAGGGATATTTCGGAGGCTGAAGAGTGCTTCGAAAAAAATCTAATAACAACAGAGAGAGGAAAAAATGCGTCAAAAAATTCTTATCAGTGCGATAACTGTTTTAGTTCTTGGCACCCCCGTCAAGGGAGAAGATGAAATTGATAAATTCGTTTCTACTCACTGTGAGTCTGTTTGTAACGGAGAAAGTACGGCATGCGGGAACTGTTACACTCAGGCTGTCGAGCTTTTTGATCAGCCTCAATCTCTGTCAGAAGGAGATTTGGACGTTAACACAAATATGGGATTAGAGATCCCATTTTAAGCTATCAAAATAGTCAAAACTTTAGAGGTAAAAATTAGTTGTCACAGATTATCTTAGATGTAAAAGTTCTCTAGAAGAGAGATCCTTAGGCTGATTAAAGTATAGTTCTTTATCATTCATAGGTCTCAAAGTGTTTCTAAAGAACTGCTGAGAAGAACTTTAAAGACTTTTCACTCACAAAAAAAGCACCACCCCCAGGGGCGGTGCTTTTCTTTTAAAGAGACTTAAATTAGTCCAAAACAGTGATAGCAACACGGTTTTGTTGGTAAGCCCACTCGTCGCCATTTTGCTCAACGATTGGACGGTTTTTACCGTAGCTCACAACCTTAATACGTGCAGGGTCGATACCAGCAGCAACGAGTTGATCTTTAGCTTTCTGCGCACGACGCTCACCGAGAGCTAAGTTGTACTCAACTGTTCCCCGCTTGTCGCAATGGCCATTGATGGTAACAGCATAGTTTGTATATGTCTTAAGCCATGCAGCTTGACGTTGTAATGTGTCAATTCCTTCTGGACGAACAGTTGATCTGTCAAAGTCGAAGAAAACCCGATCTCCAACATTTTCAACGAAATCAGCTTGTGAGCCAGCAACGCAAGGTGATTCTGCTGCAACAGCTGCTATTTCTGAAGGGAGTCCGCCTTGACCGGAAACATTGACGCAATCTTCCGGACATGGTCCGCATGCAGACAACAGAGAGGCTGCGGCGAGAAGACCTGTGATTTGTAAACGCATTCTTTTTTTCTCCTTTTTTTGTTTTAGTTTGCCCACCGTAGCAGGTAAACATTAAAAAATTATTAAAATTAGTTCCTTTTTTGATGTCCTTGGCCCTAGCAGCAGCATACTTAGTCCGAAGACTCAAGACACCGTTCGCATAATATACTCTTTTTTAATAAAATTATCAAGAGCTACCATGTGGGGTAGGAACCTTCACCTGGAATATTAACATTTCTCTTATTAAAGCCAACAATATCTACACTAGCAAGGAGAGATTTACTTTTAGAGTGTGGCTGATATGTATACATAATTTCGCGCCCATTGGGGGACCAAGTCGGTCCTTCCAGCAGATACCCTGAATCCAGCATTCGTTCTCCTGACCCATCTGGGCGCATCACACCAATAGAAAATCCTCCGGCATGTTGCCGAGTAAACGCAATGAGGTCGCCACGAGGAGACCACACAGGATTGTGATACCATCCTTGACCAAAGCTGATGCGTTCGCCTTCTCCTCCATTCACATCTTTGACATAAAGTTGAGGTTTTCCGCCTCTGTCAGAGCTATACACAATCTTCGTTCCATCGTGTGAGTAACATGGAGAGACATCAATGGCGCCTGCAGAGGTGGTGAGTCGTTGCAGTTGTTTGCTACCCAAATCCATGGTGTAAAGGGATGTTACACCTTTATCTGCAATGCTTAATATTAAATGAGACCCATCATTCGAAAAACGTGGCGTCATTTTAAGGCCTTGGATGGCGCCTAAGGAGCTTGATTGACCTGTTTGAAGGTCGAAAAGCTGAAGGTTGGGTTGCTTATTGTTTTTTCCAAAATCAAGATAGGCAATTTTTGTTCTGCAGGGAGAGAGGCGCGGTGTGAGCACCATACTATTTCCGCTGGAAAGGAACTGATGATTGGCTCCATCCTGATCCATGATGGCTAATCGATATTTGCGATTCATTTCAGAGCCACTTTCGGCGATATAGACAATACGGGTATCAAAATATCCCTTGTCTCCTGTGATTTTTTCATAGATCTCATCGGCAATTTTATGGGCCACGCGCCGCCAATTCGCAGGTTCACTCCCTAAGGAAAGGCCCGCAAGCTGAGTTTCTGTAAAGATATCGAAGAGGCGAAAATCAATTTGAAGATTTGAACCTTGACGGTGCACGAGTCCGCCCACTAAAGCTTCTGCGTGGAGAATCTTCCAATCTGCAAAGCGCGGTTGATTCATGACATCTTTTGCGGATTGGATATAGGCCGCAGGATCTACGACCTTGAAAAGTCCACAGCTCTGCAAGTCATTTGTAATAACTTGCGTGATTTCTTGAGCAGCTTGTGAAAGTTGCGGGTCTCCTCCCCCCTCAAAAGGAGTGATGGCAATAGGAACGGGTTTAAAGGTTCCTTCTGTCACATTAATACGCAAATCTGCTTGAACATTAAGCGTTAATCCTAAGACAGTCAAAAAAGTAAAAAGAAGCTTTTTCATGATGGGGCCCTCTATCTTTACAAACAAGAGAGAGCCTAATCTTTTTTATTTCAAAAAACAAGAGAGCGATACAAGCTTTTTTAAAAGGATGTTCTTTGGCAATCTTAGCTTCTTAAGTGAAAAAACTTCTTATTGTGTCTTAAAAAACTGCCCATGAAACCCAAAGGGGATTAAATGGGGAGTGGAGACTCTTGCAAGTTCTTTAAAATCTTTTGCATTGAGAATGACTAAGAATGATTTTTTCGTCTCTAAGTCGTTGATGATACTTAAAATAACGCCTTCATCTTCATCTTCGGCTTGGGGGTGAGGAATAAAGATAGGCTCATTGGCATAGGTTCCTTCTTGAAACCAATGGAGATGCTTCCCCTTAAGGTGATCATATTTGATGAGGCCATTGCCGCCTTTTCGATTATGAATGGCATAGAAATAGTGATAGTTTTTTCCAATAAAAAACTCATTGAGACGAGGGAATTCAACATGCTCTTGCGTCTGTTGAGTGACTTTTATGGTATTCTTCAAAGGATCCATTTCAAGGCGCAGAAGCTTATTCCCTGCATTCTTTAAAAAGGGATAATAATTCACCTTATAGATGATCTCTGCATTGGGATAAGCGATGAGATCCACAAAGACTTTGCCGTCTTTTTCAAAACCATTCACATAATGAAAAGCAAAGAAGGGATCGGTCAAAAAGGGCTGGCATTTGCCTGATTCCTTGTCAATCAGATAGACGACCGCTGGGTTTTTATCACTCCACGCAAAAGCTTCGATAAATCCATTGGCGATGTCCTTGGGATTTTGAGCGCGCAAGGGATAATCAATTAATATAAGATAGCGCCCCGCGAGGCAAAAGCTATGCATATAAGAAATGGCAGAGACAGGGATGGAAGCTACGAGTTGTCGTTCACTCGAAAGATGAGGAATCTTGTAAATCTGATAGGCTGTATCAAGCAAGCCGATCTCAATAAGGAAGTTCCAACTGGCTTGAGTGTCAGGATCTTTGAGGATGTGGGCGGATTCAAAACTATAATTTTTGGTGAGGCTATCTGCATAATCAAAAAATCCAAGTGTATTAAGATTTTTGTCAAACTCTACGGGCAAGGGGATTTCTGTTAAGGCAACAAGGCGATTGTTTATTTCAGCAACGTTCACATTGGCGTTGATAATTTCTTTGTTTTTTATATCAAATAAGAAATCGATAAGGGAAAATTGGTTTGTTTTGGGTTTTTGGGCAAACCCAGCAAAATCGAAAACGCC